>JADFYT010000050.1 GCA_015232935.1 Desulfamplus sp. | reverse complement strand
TTAAAATTTTGAATATGGCCTTAAAATCTAACAAATTCATTGTTGAATAGAGGAAAAAATTTATGTCCAAGCACTTAGCCTCTATGTTGAGACAAGGTTGTTCTGGATCGCATATGACGTCAAAGATGCGGCGTTGTGTATATCCAGTTTTTTCATTATGTTGGCTCTGTGCCTGTCTACTGTCTTGACGCTTATGAAAAGCTCGTCGGCGATCTCTTTATTTTTATGTCCCTCTGCTATCAGGGCTAAAATGTCCTTTTCCCGTTTGGTAAGAGTATTCAGTCGTGTTGTAACGCATTGTGTTTTTTTCCCCTCAAGATAACCGTCAATTACCTTTGAGGATACTTCAGGACTTATGAAAGTATTTCCTTTGAGCACGCTCTTTATTGCAATTTCTATCTCGCTGAATCCGGCTGATTTTGAGACAAATCCGCTGGCACCCGCATTAAAACAGGCATGGACATGCTCATCTGTATTATGGGCTGTCAAAATGATGAATTTGGTTAATGGACAGCTTTTTTTAGCCTCCTCTATCACGCACATTCCGTTCCTTTTTGGCAAGGAGAGATCCAGAAATACAAGATCAGGCTTTAAATCCATAATGGTTCTTACAGCCTGAATACCGTTATCAGCCTCGCCAACAATCTCCAGTTCAGGTATGGAGCTTATCAGCACTTTGAAACCCTGCCTGACTATTTCATGATCTTCCACCAGGATCACCTGAGTTTTTTTCTTGATAATCACGGCCTCCCCTATATACCCCATAAGAAAATACAGTTATTTGATGATGAAAATGCATGATATGCACTATTTATCATTATATTTTTGTTTAGTAAATAACTATGCTGACAAGACAGGCTTTTGGAATGGCCTTGAGAGACTTGGAAGGGCTTTGGGCAGGATTTTATAAGAGCCTTGAGAAGTATTGAAAAAATATCGGGAAATGGAGAGTAAAAACATGACCAGGCTGTTGATTCTGGAAAATAACCGTAATTTGAGAGAGGCTCTTAAAAAGATATTTCTGGAAAGGGTTGCTGGTCTGGATATCCAGGAGTCTCAAAGCATCACAGATGCCTGCGACAGGGTTGCGTCCGATCCTCCTGATATCGTATTGACAAATATTGATATTTCTGGTCTAAGTACCTTGGTTTTTATAAGGCAGCTTATGAAAAGCTATCCCCATATGAAGATCATGGTTATTTCGGAGCACACTATTTTGGAACACCGAATGTTTGCAAAAGATATCAGACAGGGATCAGTAGCTTTTGCAGATATATTGAATATGGGAAAAATAGTCAGCAAACTTAAATCCTTAAAAAACAGGAGTCTTGAATCTCGGAAAAATGTTCAGCTTCCGGTAAATGTTCAGCTTCCGGTAAAGATTGAGAAAAAGAACAAACCGTTTTTTCATGCGATACATACATACATACATACATACATACATCAAAAGGTTACCTTTTTTCATAAGATATGAATCATCGATATGTGTCTGAAGTCCAATATGAGGCTGGCTTTTTTGATTCATAATCCGCGGGCTGAACTTTTGAACAGTACCAGGACGCTTTACTTGTTACGTCCATTGTAAACAGGGCTGTAGTTATGTCTGTGATTTATGTAGGTTTGTATTTTTTTTAAAAATTTTTGGTTTCAGGGGGGAAAAGATCATGCTCCATATAATTGTCGGGCTGTTCTTGATCGCGTCAGGTATCTGGGGACTCTATGATGAGTATTATTATGTTGCGGACATAATAAAAGGGGGGCTTCCAATATTTCTAATGTTATTTGGTTTGGTGGCAACATTGGCTGGATTCATTCCGCCAAGAAAAAGGAGAACTTGAAAAATGGGCAGGAATGAGGAGAAAGAGTACAAGGTAAAAGTCCAGGATAGTGCAAAGGTTCATGGTCAGGACTCAAACGCTCATGAGTCAGGTGTTCAGGAAGCTGAAACGAAAAGTGAACACAAAGAGGCCAAAACATCTGAAATAAAAAACCAGAAGCCAAAAGCAAAACATCGGGAACCCAGGGTAAAGGATTATGAAGATGAGATTGAAGAGGAAGAATCCATAGTTAAGGTAAAAGGGAAAAAGAAAATGAAAGCGTCAGATGGCAAATCAGGTAAAAAAACATCCGGAGAAGATGCCCAGTCAGCCGATACAGATACCCAATACTCATCAATTTTCTACTGGCATTCGTTTCTTCTGTACTGCGGCCGGTTAATGCACGGTGTTCTTGACTTTTACAACCAGCTTTTTGACCTTGGCCAGAAAGACAAGGCAAAACTATACAGCAATATCAGCAGGCATTACATAAACAAGGGGCTTTATGATAAGGCTCTTGGTTATCTCAAGGAGTGGACAAAGGTTGAACCGGCAAATACCGAGGCATTCTATCAGCTCGCAATTGCCCTTTATGCATCTGGAAACCGCAAGAGTGCTCTTGGAGTCTTTGCAAAGGTGTTGAACCTTGATCCCGAGCATCTTGGTGCTCTGCATCGCAGAAGCTCTATCTTTCTTAAGATCAAGGATTTTAATGCCGCTGTTGAGGAGCTTGAAAAAGCCATCAGGATTGACAGCGAGAATCCAAGGTTTTTCTACCTCTATGCAATAGCCCAGGAGGGTCTTGGTGAAACCGATAAAGCTATTGAAGCCCTGGAAAAAGCTATAGAACTTGATCCTGACGAGATCAAATACCATCAGCATCTTGGCTTTCTGAATGTAAGCAAGGATGACCACAAAACGGCTGCCAAATCCTTTACAAAGGTGATGGAACTTGAGCGTGAGATGGATGACGAAGATGACGAAGAGTCATATTAGATGGCGATCCCTATCCGCCAGGTGGCTACCTTTATCCATAATAGCTTCTGTTTTGGGGATAATTGCGACTCTTTTGGTCTCCATGCCAACAACAGATGTCGGGGCTGCGAACGCGAAAGTCTATTATGAACCTGCCATAAAAAATATCATTCTTCAGGATTGCAGCAGGTGCCACTCAGGTCCATCCCGTAATCTTATGGACTATGACAATCTCAAGGCATACGCGGACAGCGGAATGCTTGCTGTCATGGTTCAAGGAAGCATGAGCCGGTTTGCCGGAAATGACATTGGAACAATATTGGACTGGATAGACAGCGGAGCACCGGAAAAACCTGCTGGAGCCGTACCGGTCAGGTTTAAAACAGGCCAGGCTCAGGCTGGCAATACTGTCTATTACGATCCCGCAATAAAGAACATTATTAGCAATGACTGTGCCAGATGCCATTCAGGAATGGCTCGTAATCTTATGGATTATGACAATCTCAAGGCATACGCGGACAGCGGAATGCTTGCTGCCATGGTTCAAGGAAGCATGAGCCGGTTTGCCGGAAATGACATGGGAACAATATTGGACTGGATCAACAGCGGAGCACCGGAAAAGCCGGGGGCAAAACCAGCGGGTTTTTTCTCCATGTTCAATCAGCCGACCGGATGCCCGACCGGTCAGCAGTACGTACCTGATGTACCGTTAGACAAGATAACCTACAACAATACAATCCAGTATGTATTGGCAAGAGACTGTCTTGGTTGTCATTCAGACAAGTTCCGTAATCTGACAACCTATGAAAATGTCAAGATGTATGCGGATAGCGGACTGTTAAAGTCTTTAGTGCAAAGAGGAGGCCCTATGCACAGGTTTGCCGGGCCTGACACCAGATTGATTGTATTATGGGTCGATAAGGGTGCGCCAAGATGATAAGGGTGTACCAGGATGAGTATTAAAACAAGTAAAACAGAACTAATTAATTAATACAGGAGCAGATATCAAGATGAGAAAGGGTCATATCATCACAGGGTTGATTGTTTTTGGGTCAGGGCTGTTTCTGGCGTATATGAACAGTGCAATGGTTGTTGAGTTTATAAAAGGAGCAATCCAGCCGGTCACTATTTTTCTTGGTTTTGTCGCGTTGGGAAGTGCCCTGTTCGGGAAAAAGATATACAGAACAATAAACTCCATACTTGCGGGATTGCTGCTTGCGGTTGGTTTCTACGGACTTTATGATGAATACTACGCGGTTCTGGATTTCTTCTACGGCTTTTTCCCCATTTTTCTTGTATGTGCGGGTTCCATATCGCTTGTATATGGAATTACAAAGCTCAAACAGAATTGAATCTGGCATTTTGCCATGAAAATGCACTCCGGCTTTCATGATTAGGGGTGCCCACACAACTGCCATGCCAGGTTTAAAGAGCTGTAAATACAGGTTTAAAGAGCTGTAAATACAGGTTTAGAGAACTGTAAATACAGTTTTAGAGAACTACAAATCGTTGATCTGTTTTACCGTGTGAAAACTTGATCTGACTCTTATGACGCAGATTGCTTAGGAATATAGAACAATGCCAACAAAAACAACAATGACACGCATAATCAGAAATGCTTATGGAAGAAGATATAATCTTGATGCTTATGAGTTGTCTCAACCATCAGTTTATGACTCTTCAATAAAGTATTATGTTTCTCAGCTATCTCCTGTGCTTGATTTTTTGAAGAATAAATGGATACACATCACTGCTGCCATTCTGACCCTTATTTTCGCTGTAGGAACCATATTTTACTACAACTCGATCATGATCTGCCTTCAGAATGTCGAAACAGGATCAAGCAAGGTCGATGCCTTGATGCAGCGTCGTAATGATATTTCAATAAATCTTGCAAAGGCTGTGCTTGATTATTCAAAATATGAACGTGATGTCATGACAGGCATTGTGGCATTGAGAACATTAGTTTCTGGAGATGAAAAAAAGTCAGAGGCACTCAAAAAACTTGTCGGCTCTTCTGATACGACAGCTTCTGGTGTGCCAGTCAATAAGCCGGAAACATTCAATAAGCCGGAAACACTCAATAAACCGGAAACACTCAATCCTCTGGGAGTGCTTAACCCCCTGGGAAAACTGATGGCTGTTGCGGAACAGTATCCTGACCTTAAACTTTCAGCCACATTTAACAACCTTATGCTGGCATTGATCGAGGTGGAAAAGGATCTTGCCGCAGAAAGGCTGAAATATAACGATCAGGTCAATAAATATACAACCATCACAGCAATGTTTCCTGGCAATTTTTTTGCATATATGTTTGATTTTCCTGAAAAACCCTATTTTCAATCAACAGAAGACGCGAAGACTCTAATACCTATTAGCTACTAATAATACCGATTGGCTACCAAGAGACTTTGAATTTTCAAACAGGCTCTTAAGGTCGCACCGAACAATGAAAATCAGAACGTATTTTTATGTTCACAGGGTCTGAATAACATGAAATATGGAGTCACTGCTTTTGGACAACAGAATAAAACAATATGATATAGCACTGTTTGGAAGAGGGCCTCTCAAGAAAAGGGTTATGCTTGTAAGCGTTCTTTCCATTCTCGGGATAATCTATGCTTTCAATTCAGACTACAATCTTGCTACAGGCTCGGGCAATCTCTCCATGGTTCTGTTTCTGGCTGCAAATGTCTATTTTCCGGCAAAGCGGATTCGCCTTAAATATGCCATAAAAAATGTCCAGTCCCAGTTTAACACCCTTTTGGTATGGCATATCTGGCTTAATACATTCTCTTTTGTTGTGGCATGTATTCACTGTTATGTATCCATGTGGTCAAACGACTGGTTGCTTGCGGCACTTTTTATGATGGGGTGGCTGACTTTCGGAGGATTTCTTATGTGGTTCAGGTTTCAGCCTGGCAAGGTTAAAAAGGGAATGTACCTTCTGCACACACAGCAGTTTATTTTTTTCAACATGATTTTTGCAATGCTTAAAGGGCATTATGTGTTCTGATAATATTGATAAAACCAGCAGCGGATATGGAAGATTGGCAATATGATTCTAAAATTCTTTGCAGTAGTGCTTATCGCGGCCATTATTATGTTTGCAGCCTTTCTTTATAGAGGGGCAACAAAGCTTGAAGAGGAGAAGAAGGCCGCAAATGGAAACATTAATGGCTCTTGCTCAGGTGCGGCGTGTGAAAAGTGTGCTCAACGGGTCGGCCTTGTCAATATCATCGGCAATATACTGATGATATGTATCAAGGGATATATGGGCGTGGCAGGAAGAAGCAAGGGGTTGATTGCAGATGCGATACACTCGAGCGCCGATCTTCTGGCTACCATTATCATGATTATTGGAATGAAAATTTCGGACAAGAAGGTCGATGCCCAATATCCGTATGGTTATGGCAAGGCAGAGTATATTGTATCTATCTGCATCTATCTTTTTCTATTCTTTATCGGCTCTTTCATAATCTATAACGGAGTGTTGACCATTGTTGAGGGAAGAGTTGTCAACCCCTGTCTGTCAGCAGCGTGGGGGGCAATTTTTTCCATTGTCATCAATGAGCTCATGTTTCGCCAGAGCATCTGTGCCGGAAAACACATCAACAGCCCCTCCATGCAGGCAAAGGCGTGGGAGTCACGCTCAGATGTTTACTCCTCTTTTGCCGTGCTGATTGGAATTATCGGGGCAAAAATGGGATTTCATTTTATGGATCCCTTGGCTGCCATAATAGTTGGAGTGATTATTCTTAAAATATGTATCGAGCAGGTGAGGGATGCTGTTTTAAACCTTATGGATAAGTCTTATGACGAGGATTACATAGAGGATATCAACAGATCCCTTGAAACTATGGGCAATATCGCAGGTATCAAAAAAGTGATTGCAAGGGAGCTTGGTCCAATTCTTGAGTTTGAGATAAATCTCTACGTTCCACATGATATCTCTGTGAAGATAGGTGAGACCATCAAGAAAGAGGCTTGTGATATTGTAACGGCAATTGTGGACAGGAAATCAACAATAAAAGTGCGACTCTTTGCAAAGCAGTGTTCGTAAAAAATAATATAGGCAGATTAAAACGGGTTTGAGCATAAGTTGCGGTAGATTTACCGTGAAAACAGATCATAGTTTCATGCCTGGGGGGTGGCCGAAAACCGCCCATGAGCGTTCAGGTTGAAACAGATTGAGACAGGGTTGGATATTTATGAAAAACAATATTGAATATGAATTTTGCATGAGCCAGTTCAAGATGGCAATTGTTGGGATTACAGTTCTTTTAGTGATTGTCCTTGGATGGACAGGATACCACTGCACAAGAAATCCTCATATGAGAGATTTCAGAATGGCAGCAGCGGCACAACCCTCAGCTCCTCCTATAAAAGCCAAGGATAAAATGCTTCACCCTTACTGGGGCAACTGCAACAAGTGCCATATAACAGTAGATGCCGGCAAGCCTGTTTCACAGGTTATGGCAGGGCCTCCCATAGCGATAAAAGATAAAATGCTGCATGAATACTGGGGAAACTGCGTGTTGTGCCACAAGGTTACAGATGGATTTCAGCCGCAGGCTGCCAAAGGGGGTCAGGCAGACAATAACGCCGGGCAGCAGGCTCTGGCAGCGGCATTCAACCAGATTACTCCAGAGAGCCTTGGTCTGACTTTGCAGCCTGTAACAGCCGCAATGATGAAGAGCATGGGGCTTGCAAATGAGGACGGACTTCTTGTCACCGAGGTTGCTCCGGGCTCGATTGCAGATAAAGCAGGGTTACAAAAGGGAGATGAAATCATAAGAATCGGCAAGATACGTCAGGAGACACTTGCTGATCTTGACAGGGCGTTAAGTGCTCTCAAGCCTGGCAGTGAAGTTAAAGTGTCCATTTACAGAGGCAAGAAATCAAGAAATATTTTCATCAACCTTGCAGATGCTCCGGTTGATGGCGTGCTTGCGGCAGCGGCCACAGTTCCCATGACCCAGAACCAGATAGAGACCCTCGCGGAACAGCTTGGAGTACCAAAGACCGAGCAGGCTGTAACACAGGCTCTTGCTGCCCGGAAGGCTCAACAGGGTGGGCAGCAGATACAGCAGGGAGGGCATCAGGCCCAGGTTGTGGCAAATCTTAATTTTGGCAAGGTGGCTGTGGCATCAACAGGGCCTGGAATTGTCTATCAGATCTCTGCCAGGTTTGAAAAAAGTCCCTATTTTGTGGTTTTTGATCCGGCACAAAACAGCTACAGTGTGGCAACAAATCCCAATGTAAATGATCTGTTCGGTCAGGGAGTTGAAACCGCACAGTATATGGTTGACCTGAACGCAAGCAGTGTGATTGCGGGAAGTTTCAGCCAGGACGCACTTAATGCCTTTCATGTTCTTATGGTCAATGTCTATCCGGGACTTACAGGTTCTGTCAGGGATGTTTTAAGCTCTTACATGGCAGGCTCCTTGATCCCCTCGACCATTGCGGCTCCATCAGCCATGCCGTCAAACCAGATGATGAGCCCTTACGCGGGAGGCACTGGCGGAAATGTTCAAAACCAGGCATTGTACTAACATGAAACCTTGCTGTTTTAAAACGATAAAACCTGATGATAAGGTGATGAGTTACACTGATAAGGTAATAAGGAATTACGTTTTATGAATAAGACACTAACTATTCTTGCTCCAATATCAGTTCTTGTGTTTGTAGTTATATTGGCTGTCATGTATGGATGGGTCGGCTCTATGGATACTACCGGTGGCGAGACTCCTGAAAGACCTGAGAGACCAGATCTTAATACTGCACACCATCTTCAACCCGCCTTTCCGGCAGGAGTTGGCAACGGGCAGATTCAGCTTATCAACAAGCCAACTTTTCCGGCAGGAGTTGGCAACGGGCAGATTCAGCTTATCAACCAGACTATACCGGGTTCTCCCTATTTTGGAGTGGCATTGGTTGAAGTGCCAGGTGCTGTGAAACAGGCACTGAAACTTCCACCTGAAACAGGCGTGTATGTCAAAAGCATATCGGTTGCCTCTCCGGCAGAAAACGCGGGCCTGAAAATCGGGGATGTCATAATAAAATTTGACGGAACAACCATTACAACACATGAACAGGTAGGGCAGATAATACAAGCCCGTAAAGTCGGGGATGTGGTCAAACTTGTGGTAAACCGTAATGGCACAAAAAAATCATTTCACGTAAAACTTGAAAGCACACCACAAAACGCTCTTAATACAGTCGCCGCGGTTCAACAGAATTTTGCTCAAACTCGACAGAACGGTGCTGCTCAACAAAATGGCACTGCTCAACAAAATGGTGCTGCTCCGCAGAATAATGGTGCTGCTCCAGATAACCCGTTTCAGCCTCCACCTGTCACTAATAAAATATGGATGGGTGCTGATATCCAGGATATTGATGCTGTGATGCAGCTTCAATTTTCGCTTCCTGACACAAGAGGCGTCATAGTCAGCCATGTCACTCCCAACTCTCCTGCCATGACCGCAGGTCTCGCAACCGGCGATGTTATAAAACGATTCAATGATGCCCGTGTAAGAGACGTAAATCAGCTTCAGTCAATGATCTTAAAAGCCCAGCCTGGTCAACAGGTACAGCTTGTAGTTTTAAGAAAAGGCAAGCAGTTGACTCTTGCACTTGTGCTTGGAGAAAATACCGGGGCACCTGGAAAAATACCTTTTATCGGACCTGCTGACATTGCAATCGAGGGAACATGGATTGGCATGGACGTTGGTGAACTTGCCGGTAATGGTGCGGCAGACCTTGGATTGCCTGCAGGAACCAGAGGCATAGTTGTAAATGATGTGGAGAGCCCTCCCGCTACAATGCTTGGATTTACAACCGGTGATGTTATCGTTGCAATCAATGGTGAACCAACTCCTGACATGAAACATTTTGAGTCAGCCACACAAAAACAGACAAGTGCGGTTGTAGATGTTATCCGTGGAAACAGGCACTTTTTTATCAGCGTGCCTCCTCCGGGATTTACCCAGCATGGGACAGCTATCAATCAGACGCTTGATAAAACACTAAAAACTGTCGCAATGAATCAACCTGTGACTCAGCCATACTCACAGCAGGCCGGACAGCCATATGCAGCCGGACAGCCTCAATATCAACAGGCAATGCAGCCATGCCCGCCTGTTCAATATCAAACCGGTCAGCTACAGACCCCGTTACAGTCAGGAGTTCAGTCAGGCCAGGGTGCCGCGGGCAAGCGTTTTGGAATTTTTGCGTCAACGCCTGATCTGAACAGCACGGTTTATGGAAACAGGCATCAGACTCCATACTTGATCATGGTGGATTTGAGCAATAATTCATTTGCGGTAATTGATCCCGCGAATCTTGGAAACATGGCTGATACATTCAGCAAAAACAACCTGTCAGCACTTGTATGCAGCGATGTCTCAAGCCAGTTGGCAACTGATCTCTCGTCACGGGGAGTCACGATTTACTCAGGTGTGGTTGGTACACCGGATACGGCAATCGGGTTATATGAATCAGGGGCACTGAGACCGGCCAGAGGTTTATAAAAATCAGACAATGAGAAAACTGATATTCATAACAGCAGTAGTTATTTCAGCCATTTTCGCACAGATGCCTGAAGGCGGCATTACAAGTGCTTTTGGTTATACTGGCGACGCACTGCTTCTCAATCTCCAGGAGAGCATAAGCCAGGCAGTGGCAACAGTCAGGCCATCTGTTGTCAGCGTAAGAGCACAAAAAAAACAGCAGGCCTCAGGAGGCGGAGCAAATGATTTTATCTGGTTTGAAAGCATTGGATCTGGATTTATTGTTGATAAAAGAGGATATGTTCTAACAAATCTACATGTTGTCAATGGCTCCCTAAATATTGAAATATCGCTGTGGCGTTCTCAGGACAGGATTTTTGGTGCAAAGATAGTTGACGAGGATGAATCTCTTGATCTTGCTCTTTTAAAAATAGAGACCAACCAGGTTTTTCCGGCGGCACAGCTTGGCAATTCAGACATGGTTGAGACCGGCAATTATGTAATATGCATTGGAAGCCCGTTCGGGTTTAACCATACAGTAACTATGGGCATTGTCAGCGACCTTGACAGGGAGATGGTAATTGACGGTGTTACCTACAAAAACATGATTCAGACAGATGCCGTAATCAATGAGGGTAACAGCGGAGGCCCTGTAATTGATATATACGGAAGGGTGGTTGGTGTTGGAACAGCCATCTATGCGCCTGACGGAACTTACAGGGGCATTGGTTTCGCAATACCGATCAATCGAACCAAGCATTTTTTCTCAAGAGTGACCGGTGCAATAATCACGGCAGCGGCAACAACACAAGTTGCTCCTGATCCGCGGGCAAATCAACAGAATCAGCAGCCAGCCCTGACCAAAGAGCCTGTGAACCTGAACAAGAGAATGCCCAATGATGCAATTCACAAGGAGTTTTCAGACTGCACATCCTGCCATACCATTACACAGAAAATGGTGGTCAGCGTGAAAAGCCCGATGCCTCATCCTCCGGTAGATTCTTCCTGTGATGTCTGCCATATTCTTACAAATGATCCTGTCACAAGGGGGCCTGTGCCTGTGGCGGCAACAGTTCCAATGGCCGGGCAGCCTGTGGCCGGATTTGCCGGAATGCCTGTTGCGTCTCCTCTTGCACCAATAGCAGGGGGAACAGTCAACAAGCCTTTGAACAACTCTATTGATCAGTTGGCTGCTGTTCCCGGGGCAACATTCTCAACACTCAACGAGACATTT
>JADFYT010000004.1 GCA_015232935.1 Desulfamplus sp. | reverse complement strand
GAACCTGCGGCAGAGAAAGAGACAGAATCTGCTGAGGCAGAACCTGCGGCAGAGGAAGAGACAGAAGCTGTTGAGGCAGAACCTGCGGCAGAGAAAGAGACAGAATCTGCTGAGGCAAAACCTGCGGCAGAGGAAGAGACAGAAGCTGTTGAGGCAGAACCTGCGGCAGAGAAAGAGACAGAATCTGCTGAGGCAAAACCTGCGGCAGAGGAAGAGACAGAAGCTGTTGAGGCCGAGCCCGCTGAAGAAGAAAAGGCTGAAAATAAATAGCCCTAAAATACTGACTTTTTACACAAAACCAAAAAGAAAAACCGTAGTCTTTATTAAAACCATCAGAGCCTGTAAACAACCCAACGGCCTGATGGTTTTATTTTTTCCAATACTTCCGTTCAATTTCAGTCTCTCCTAACGCATTAAATTCCCCCATAGAAGCACCTATATTTTTCACCAATATTCTTATATGCATAGCGAGCATATAAATTGCCAAAGGATATATAATCATCTTTTTGCCAGCCTCACTCATAGGCAGAGTCTGCTGTGTCCACAGGGCAAGAAAAAAATCAATGCTCAAAAAAAATGTGAACAGGAGCAATATATTTCTTGAACCAATTTTTACGGCAATATAAGCCGCAAGAAACAGACCCGCTATAGTAACACCTGGAATGGCACTATACCATAATGCCAACGGAATATCATGAAATATGGAATTCAATATCGTACCAGAGATAGACATGGCAGCCATAAGAGAAACACTCGTTACGATGGAAGCGGCTGGATTTATCCTGAACATAACAGTCATAATAAAATAAAAAATGGTATCAATACCAAAACCTATCCAGCCGCAAAGCAAACCACCCACAAATGAAAAAAACAATAGAACCAAATATCTGAATAAATTCAGTTCAACCGACATATTGGGATATTTGGAATCTCTAAGAAGAGAGAAAAATATAATCTGCGTAAAAAGAAATGCTATAAAATTAAAAATCAGATTAAGCAATTCCGGATTATTAATTGGAAAAAGGACAATGCTGACAATTTCTCCGAGCAATCCCCCTGCGATACTTATTGGAATTAAATTAAATACAAAAAGCCTTCTGTTAAACAAAAACCATCTGAATGTTCCAAGCCCCATTCCATAGGCCTGAATTATCAGACTAAATTGGGACACAGTAACTGGCGAGATGTTCATATGGGTTAGTATGGGAAAATAGACAATTCCGGCAGCCGCGGGTGTGATATTTGCCACAATAGCTGCAACAGCTCCGACAAAAGGCATATAGAAGAGCTTCGAAACAAAAATTTCATAAAAAAAAGGAAGGGATATCAACCATAAAATGGTAATAATAACAAGAATGATTAAAGGGCTTCTGTATTTTTTCCTCATATCATAACCATGACTTTCATCCCAGAATATACATCCAGTTCAACAATTTAGCATTCAATACAACACTCATGCCCTGGCGGGCACAACGAAAAACGAAAGTCTCATGATCTCAAATATTTTAAAAGACTTTCACATAAAATTAATTGACAAACAAGTATTTTGTCACATATCACAATCAACAGCAATACCTTCCTGCCTGTAAATGTCTAACCTTGTCGTGGCAGATGCCTTTAAAACACCCACATTCATATCTATATAGTCATAAATAACAGCTATGGTTTTTTCCGGAGATGGACGCAGAATTCTGCCAATATACTGGATCAATCGCCCTTTGAATTTTATTGGGGTCACCAGAAACAACGAGGTAAGATCTGGCATGTCAAACCCCTCTCCAATTAACTGACCAGTTGCTATCAGGGTCGAGATATTGCCCCGATTCAGTTCGTCCACAATTATCTCTCGCTCATTACTCTGTGCGGAGCCGGTCAACACCTGTGAGGAGAGATTATATTGATGCTTCAGAATATCATGGATCAAAATGGCGTGCTCCCGACGATCTGTCAGCACCAACCGTATGCCACTTCTGTCCTCTTTTGCAATATCATTGCAGATAAGCCTGTTTCTTGCGTCATCCAGGGTAAGCTCTCTTATGACTCTGGAATATTCCACACTTGCATCAAGAGATGTATTGAAGCCAGTGGGGCGGCAAACGACCTTAGCCTCACTTATATCTCCATTTTCAACAAGAGGAGCCTTTTCAATATGATATCTTTGCTCTCCAAGCACAAGACAGATCAAAATACCAAGCCCGTCTCTGCGGTATGCCGTAGCCGTTAAACCAAGCCGGTATTTTGCATAAAAACCCGCGACTGCTTCGGTAAATGTCCTGGAAGGGCATTTATGACACTCATCGACCACCACATGGCCAAACATCGGATTGAGCTCTTCAATTTTCTTGCGAACGCTCTGATATAAACCAACAGTTATCTTTTCACCTATTTTATATTTGCCTCCGCCAATGACACCAGTTTCATGCGGCGGAATACCAAGAAACATATCAATCCGATCAATCCACTGATGCATAAGCTCAATGCTGTGAACCACAACAAGGGTTGGCTGTCCGCGTTCTGCTATAACATTCAGGGAAATAACGGTTTTTCCGCTTCCGGTTCCAGCAGAAAGAACCCCGTGGGACTCTTTTAGAATAGCATCAGCAGCCTTTGACTGAAAGTCTTTGAGTTGACCATTGAAAAAGATATCAACAGGTTTGAGTTCCAGTCTCTGGTCAACTATATTGATTTTTTCATGATTTCCTTTGCAGATACGATATGCCTTGTCCGCAAATCCTCTCGGGCAGGTCAGAATATCATCTTCATGCTCATAAAAGGTTATTTTTTCAGGAGTTTTTCCTGTCCATTTACCAAGGCGGGACAATGTTTTGTACTCCGGGTTAGGGTAAGTAAGTGCCGACTTGATCTGCCTGATACTTTGTTCATCAGGATTTTTCAGCACTACCCTGTCATTTAAAATAAACTCCACAGATGACCCTTTTTCCTCTTGCAGACGCAATTAAATTTGGATTTTTTTTACTGATCCAGTTTGATGTTTTGTGATTTTATCAACATTGTGCCATATTGCAACACAAAATAAATGTTCCGTTGCTATAGTTAATACATATCAATTACCCCTCCCTAAATGAGTCCGAAATAGCATTCCCATTTTAAAATCTATATACGCCGTCCTTCAAGGACACTGTATTCTGAAATGGGCAAATTATTTAAAACCCATTCCTGAAAGAACAAATGAAGTTGATATGAAGAGGCTCTCATGATAAATTTAATAAAGACAATCCGGCAAAAAAGGCATGTTTCATATCACCTGCAAAAGCAGTTTGCATTTTTCTGATAAAATCCCCTGAAAATGGGAATGAGGTTACGGAAAGTGAAAGCCGGCAAATGAAGCTGCCCCAAAAAAGATAATGTCCCTCTCCACATTGAGATCTTTTATGTGAAAGTCTTTAAAAATAGCCGAGATCATGAGACTTTCATTTTTCGTTGTGGCAGGACAATCTGCCATGTATGTTACAGAAAGGTGGAACTTCCTGGCAAACAGTTATGTTTTTTCATTTTTTCCCCAGTTAATTTTTTTCTTGACGGCACTATGAAACCTAAACTTGGCATCGCAAAAAAACTATCAATACTGTGTCTGTTTTTTATCCTTATTCTTTATGGAACAGTTCTTGACCTGCTTATCAATATACAGACCATGTCCGGAACCTCGGGGCAGATTGCAAGCATTAACAATGAGATAGCCTCGTTATCAAAACTTATGCTCGACAGCCTTATCAGCATGGATGTCAATGACAAGAAATACAGGCTTCTTAAAAAAAATATCTATCTTACATATTTTGAGACAGCCAGAAAGGATTATCTAAAAGCTCTTGACCATATAATGGAACTTGACTCCACTGAGTATAAACTTCCTGACACATGGATAAATATCCAAAAAAAATTTGAACACCAGCTTCTTCCATATATCCAACCAGATTCAACTGTTAAATCAGCTTCTGACAAGGCATCTTCGCAATCAAATTCTGGCAAGAACCCTGATCAACCAGATTCAGACAAGGGATCTAATCAACCAGATCCGGACAAGAAATCATCCGAAAAAACAGACGGATGGATTCAGGAGTCTCTGCTTGAAGAGTGGATGAGTACAATCTCAAATGCAAGGCATGATAATGAGATCGAGATCGAGCAGTCTTTAATTGATATAAATGATAGAAGCCGTCAGAGCGTCAGGAAAGGTATGATCGGTTTTGGCGTATCCATTGTTGTGGGTATTCTCGGTGTATGGTTTATATCCCAGTCCATGCTCAAACCGCTAAATAAACTGAAAAATGGACTGAAAGGAATTGCCCATGACAATTACGACCATATTGTGGATATCAAATCCAGTGACGAATTTGGCGAACTTGCATCTGTCTTCAATGACATGAGCAGACAGCTCAAGGAGAGTGAGAGTATCAGGTCTGATTTTATAGCTATATTGAGCCATGAGATAAGAACGCCTCTTGCATCTATACGGGAGTCGGTCAACATGATAGTAGAGGATGTATTTGGTCCGGTTAATGAGAAGCAAAGAAAGTTTCTTGAGATTGCAAGCTCTGAAATCAGCAGGATAACCGTTCTTCTGAACCATCTTCTCAACGTCTCGATGCTCAAGTCCGCCTCGGACAAACTGAAACCTGAACCACTTGACCCGAACCAGCTTATCAACGATGCATCAATGGGGCTTATTGGCACTGCCAATGCAAGCAATGTGGAGTTAAATGTTCATGAGTTGAACGACGCTCCATTGGTTATGGGAATCAGAAACGAGATTTTGCAGGTCTTGTTGAATATTATTGGCAATGCCATCAAATTTTCGTATAGAA
This sequence comes from Desulfamplus sp., assembly GCA_015232935.1. GTDB lineage: Bacteria > Desulfobacterota > Desulfobacteria > Desulfobacterales > Desulfobacteraceae > Desulfamplus. The sequence continues at coordinate 30,742 of JADFYT010000004.1, read as the reverse complement.
ACAGTGAAATTGATATCAGCCTTATTGAAGATAAAGCAAGCAATGTTCTTATATTTAAAATATCTGACCAGGGGCCCGGAATTCCCGAAGAGGAACAGGCACTTGTTTTCAAGAAATACTACAGAAGCAAAGAGATAAGAACACATATGGATGGCGTGGGGCTTGGACTGAATATATCCAAACGAATCGTACACGCCCACGGCGGAACAATTTACATGGAGAACAACAGTGACAAGGGATGTTCATTCTTTTTCACTCTGCCGACTGAAACCGGCAAAAACTGAATCAAACTGGCATGGCCGTTTTTTGAAGCCTACTCAAAATCATAAAAACAAGAATGCATTTTCACAGTCAAGACAGGTAATTCAAAGATGATCAAGAACACGGGCAGCTTCGCTGCAATTATTATTAACGAATTGAAATTACTGAACAATCAAGTAGCAAGAACAAAAAAGGATATTTATTTTGTTCAGTGTTTTATATTGCCGTCATTAAAACTTGCTGCCACAAAGTTTACTGCCATTGGAATATTGATGTTATTAGCATTTGCTGCTACAGGATGCTCTGTTTTAAAGCCACTAAATGAACTCAAGTCTGACAAAAAGATTATGGAGGCAGGTGAAGATGCTTTTATGCAGGGAAACTACAAGATCGCACAGGACATGTTCAGCAAGGTCATAAGCAGCAGCACAAACAGACGGAACAAAAACACCGCTCTTTACAATCTTGCCTGTACCAAACTGATAACAGCAGAGAGTGACGCTGAATTTATTGAGGCAGCAGAGATGCTGATGCACTGGAAAGCCTCCCAAAAAATTCCCATGTACTATGAAAATCCCCAGCTTGTCATAAAGGCTCTTATCAAGAGTACAGATCTTCTTAAATATAAAAATAAAGATGATGATGATGATGACTTTAAGGGATTTAATCTTATCAGTGATATGCATGAAGCACAGGAGATAGATTCCATTGTAAAAGAGACAAACCAGATGAACTCAAGGCTTGACCGCCTGCTAAGAGAGCAGGAAGGAAAAATAAAAACGCTCAACAGTCTTGTTAAAAAACAGAATGAAAAAATTAAACTTCTCAATGCCATATTCAAAAAAGAGACAAAAGAAAAAGAAGAGATGCAAAAAACCATAAAGACCCTTAAACATCAGATATCTGAACTTGAAAGTATTGACCGCAAACTTCAGCACAAGAGGAAAACCCAATGACAAAGGGATGCAAGATACTCATTGTTGACGATGATCCCAATATTCTTGAAGTTCTTGATGCGAGGCTAAGCGCATCCGGTTTTAATGTATTCAAGGCACCAGACGCACTGACCGCCATGCAGATACTGGAATCCGAGCATGTTGATCTGCTGATTTCAGATATGAAAATGCCGGTCACAAGCGGAATGGATCTTTTTCTTGACATACAAAAGACAATGCCTGACCTTCCGGTCATCTTTTTAACAGCATATGGCACAATACCAGATGCTGTCCATGCCATCAAACAGGGAGCTGTTGACTATATATCCAAGCCTTTTGACGGAAGAGAGCTTATAAACAAGATTCATCAGGTACTTGGAGCCAGACAACAAGGGGTACTTTTCTCTGAAAACAGAAATATTGATTCAGGAGCAATGCCTTCACATGAAACACTGGTGTTTGAAGATGAATTTTACTGGGGCAAAACTCCTGCCATGCAGGAACTTTACCGCATGATAAGAAAAGTTGCGGCCACGAATGTCAATGTAATGATTCTGGGAGAGAGCGGAGTTGGAAAAGAGTGGATTGCAAGAGCGATCTACCGTAACAGTTCAAGAAGAGACAAGCCTTATGTGGTTGTCGATTGCGGCTCCACACCAGCCGGAATTCTGGAAAGCGAACTGTTTGGCCACCTGAAAGGTTCTTTTACAAATGCTGTCAAGGATAAAAAAGGACTTATAGAGACTGCTGATAAAGGTACCCTGTTTCTTGACGAGATAGGCAATATTTCACATGAGATGCAGTGCAGGCTTTTACGTTTTCTTGAGGATAAAACTATCCGCCAGGTCGGTTCTGTCCATGAAAAAATTGTTGACTGCCGAATAATATCAGCCACCAATGCGGATCTGAGTGCTGATATCGAAGCTGGCACCTTTCGTCAGGATCTCTACTACCGGCTGAAGGTGGTGACGCTTCAAATACCTCCGCTTAGGGAGAGAAAAGAGGAGATTGCCGATTTTGCAAAGTTTTTTGTAGATAGATACACCAAAGAACATAATCTTCCCAAAGCTGGATTTACTGATGCCACAATTAAGCTTATGGAAGAGCACGACTGGCCTGGCAATATAAGAGAGTTAAGAAATGCCCTGGAAGCCGGCATTGTGCTTTGCAAAAACGATATCATGCAGCCGTGGGATCTGCAGTTAGGCAACAATCAAAAATCAAGAAAACAGAATGGAGCTGACCAAAAAAGTAGTATCCTGGATTACAGGCTGTCCAGGGAAGGTGAAACCGGTTTTTCGATTGAAGACAGCGAAAAGAATACAATAATAAGGGCTCTTAAAGAATCCAGAGGTGTCCAGAAAAAAGCAGCCGAGCTTTTGGACATAAGCAGACGAGCAATCAATTACAAAATAAAAAAATATGATATTCAGCCAAAGGATTACAAATAGCTGCGACAAAACAAGAACTCCTCTCTTTTAGCCTTGGCTTTTTATCCTCTGTTTCCCCATTAATAATTATTAATCTAAAAAATCAGATGGTATGGTATTGTGAAAAACAACAGTTATAGCCTCAACAAAGATGTATTGACGATAAAAACCACTTTTGGCCACTACAAGTTTAAAATAGAGGGCAGTGCCCTGCTTGACAATGCAGAACGTATTGTCAGCCTGATGATCAGCGAAATAGACAAGGTTGATAAAAAAACCAGCTCCAGAAGAGAAAAATCAGGTCAATATGCCCGACTGCTTCTGACCAATCTAAATCTTTGCGAAAAGTACATACAGCTTGAAGATAAATACAAAAGCCTCACTGAAAAAATTGAATCCATAAACAGAAAACTTGAATCAGCAACTGTTTTATCCCAGAATTCACCTCAAACCGATGCCGTGATTACAGATCAAGTTCCTGTACCCCCTGAACCTGACTCTGTTACGGTATCCCCTGAACCTGATTCTGTTCCTGCATCCCCTGGACATGCTTCTGTTACTTTATCCCCTGAATCTGGCTATGTTCCTGAGTCAACCATGTCGCCTTCTTTCATGACAGCAGGCGACATCGCGACTGTTTCAACTGAATCCACGCCTGTGGTACAGACAGAATATAGGTCTCCTGCACCAATAGAGTCCATGCCTGTATCAACAGAATCAGTTCCGGCACAACCATTACCTGTGCAGACTGAATACGCATACATACAAATGAAAACCGAGCCCGCACCAGCAGAAACCGAGCCTGCACCAGTAGAGACTGATCCGAAACCAATGGAAGCGGAGGCATCTTCTGACAACTCTCTGACCAGCAGATCCAGTATTGCCAACTGGAAATTAAGGCATTCATATCTTGCTATGAAAAGAAAGGCTATGGAAAAAATAACAGGGGCAGTAAGCGAGTCTCAAAGTACTCCTGATAACGCTGATTCCCTGTCAGGTACAACCAGGAACGAGAATCCAATTATTACAACAGATATCCAAAAAGATTTTCACATAAATGAAACAAAAGAGGAACCTGAGATACCCGCACTCCAGGTCTCTGTTATACCGCCGCTACCCTTACCCTCAATAATAGTTGATACTGATCTGCCATTTATTCAGATAAATCCAGATCCATCAATCACTGTTGTACAACCTCCATCTGTTGCCCAACCATCACCTGTTGCCCAATCACCACCTGTTGCCCAGCCACTGACAACATCTGCTGTTCAGACCGCATCTGCGGCACAGGCTCCACCTGCCGATGCTGTAAATACCTCGTCTGATATTCCGACCGAACCGCCTGTTGAGCAAGCAGAACCTGCCTACATCATAAACAGACCGGAACATAAAAATCATATCCAGAAGCCCAAGGTTTACCGTAAAGGTGAGTTTCAGCTCCCGAACCTCTCTTTTTTAAAAAATACCAGCAAGAAAACAGAAGTTGATCACCACAGCATAAGAAGGGATGCAGAGCTGCTTGAAAAGAAACTTGGATATTTCGGCATAAAGGGCGAGGTTATGGGTGTTTCGCCAGGCCCTGTAATCACAACATTTGAATACAGGCCAGAACCCGGAATAAAAATCAGCAAGATAGTAAACCTTGCTGATGACCTTGCACTTGCATTGAGTGCCTTCAGCATCAGAATTGTGGCTCCGATTCCAGGCAAGGATGTTATGGGGATCGAGATTCCCAACATCAAAAAGAGCCTGGTTCCTTTTATTGATATTGTGAACTCTGATGACTTTATTAATACAAAATCAAAGGTTCCAATCTGTCTTGGCAAAGACATTATCGGCAATCCGGTGGTGGTGGAACTTGACAAGATGCCGCATCTTCTTATAGCCGGGGCAACCGGTACGGGAAAGAGTGTCGGTCTCAACGCAATGATCACAAGCATTTTGTATAAATCAACGCCTGAGGAGGTAAGATTCCTCATGGTTGATCCCAAACGCATAGAACTTTCATTTTACAATGACATTCCGCACCTTCTGACTCCGGTAATCACTGATATGAAAAAGGCAACAATCGCACTTCAGTGGATGGTCAGGGAGATGGATCGCCGCTACTCGCTTCTTGCCAAATCACAGGTAAGGCACATTGAACAGTACAACCAGAAAATCAAAAATACGGTTTTGGAAAACCAGGATTCAGAAGAGGCTGAACATCTGCCATTCATTGTTGTAATAATTGATGAGCTTGCAGATCTTATGATGACCGCATCCAGAGATATCGAGTTCTCATTGGCACGACTCGCACAGATGGCAAGAGCTGCCGGTATTCACCTGATTCTTGCGACACAAAGACCCTCGGTGGATGTACTGACCGGCATTATAAAGGCAAATTTCCCCACCCGAATATCATTTCAGGTCTCCTCAAAAACTGATTCCAGAACAATTATTGACTCCAATGGAGCCGAGACGCTTCTTGGCAACGGGGACATGCTATTTGTTCCACCTGGTACAGCAAGGCTTACAAGAGTTCACGGCACATATCTCTCAGAAAATGAACTTATGGATATCACCACATTTTTAAAATCTCAGGGAAAACCTGAATATGTTCTTGACGTGATTACAGAGAATGATGAAGAGCCCCAGCAGGATGGTGGGATGGATGATGATTATGATGACAAATACAATGAAGCTCTGGATTTTGTTGTGACAACAAAACAGGCATCCATTTCAGGTATTCAGCGGGCACTCAGGGTGGGATACAACAGGGCTGCCAGAATCATTGATATAATGGAAAAAAGAGGTATTGTAGGACCCTCGGACGGGGTCAAGCCCAGAAGAGTGATTGTGGAAAATATTGAATATTGAGGAAAAATCCAGATGATCGAGCAACAGGATGATTATGACAATCCCTGGAAAGATATCATCACAAGATATTTCATGGAGCTGATGCAGTTCTATTTCCCCGACGCTGCGAAATAGATTGGCTGGAGCCTTCAGCCGGCTCCAGCCATTTGGGGAAGGTTCTGGCCTTTTGAGGCATCCTGATCAAGACAGATTTATGGTAAAAAGTGCGGATTATACAGATTAAAAATGAGTGCGTCTGACAACTCAATTTTGAACACTCTTCCAGATCTTCTCAAGATTATTGAAGATCTCCTGTAGTTCACTGATGTTCTTTTCCAGCAGCTCCTCTTTTGTGATGACAATCTTGCCGAGTATTTGCTGGAGTAACTGGATTCGTCCTATCATTTCCCCTTCCTGTCGTCCTTCCTGTCGTCCTTCCTGTCGTCCTTCCTGTCGTCCTTTTTGAAATCCTTGTTGAAGTCCTTTTTGAATGCCCTGTTGAAGTCCTTTTTGAATGCCCTGTTGAAGTCCCTCTTCAAGCACTTTTTTCCGTTCCAACATAAACTGCTCATACTTCTCAGGATAGTAGTCTCTGAAGAACATTTCTTTTGTATAAGGCATGTTTATACCCTCCAATGAATAAAATTTATAGAGTTTCTCAAGATAGGAACTTACATTTGCAAGCAGCCAGCCATCTTTTTCAAGTTGATGCCTGCTTTTTACAATCTGTTCCGTGTTGTTTGAAAAAAGCCCCAGAACCGGATGGTCAAAAGCATTGGTAATAATGAAACGGACAGGAGTAAACACTTTGAGGTCATATATCCTGTTTTCATGAATACACTCAAGAAGACCGGTTCCTCTGTAGCGGTCAAACAGATCTCTTGGAAAATGGTGAGTTACAGCATACAGGTTTATACTTCCCTGATCTTTAAGTTCCCTGATTTTTTTGTAATTGGTAAAATGTCCGTAAAACTCCTCAATGGCAGCCATGTTGAAGACTTCGTTAAAAGACTTGAAAGATATCAGATTGTGGTCATTGAGGTTTTCAAAGCCCTGATAATATGCAGGGTTTACATCATCAAAGCAAAGCGGCTTTGTTCTGGTTACTACAGTCATGTCAAGTTTCTGGACTTTGAGTGAAAGATCAACTTCAACTGTTACATCACAGCCAAGTTTTTCAAACAAAGGAGACATCATCATTCCCCAAAGCCGGTGCCAGTCTGTTTTATCTGGTTTTTTGTTTTTATCTGTTGTATTCATATTACCAATGTAATCAGAGTGCTGTTGTTTTGCAAGCAAATTATAATGTTCTGTTTTTTGCAGCACCATGGTTGTCAATGGTTATTTACTGCTGTATGAATCAGGATGGCAGGGATCGAAGTATAGATTGATTCAACAGCATTGAGATCAGACCCGTGCGATATGTGGTCCGATAAAATACAAATATCCGTTACCTGAAAGAACCAACGACCAGTACCTTCTGACATCAATTCAAAAACCATCTGTTGAGTATTTTTTGTCCAATGGAAAAGAACACAACCTCACAGCCTGACTCCATAAAAGGAACCTTGTCTCAAGAGAGCAACTCTGTTACACAAAATCCGGCCAAGAAGAAAGCATATTCAGACAAATCAGGCTTAAATGAATCTGCTTTAAATAACTCAACTTTAAAAACAGAGGGCTCTCATTCCGTTTTTTCAGGCTCTTTTTCTTCAGATCCGCTTGATCCTTTTTCCGATGATCTTTTGACATATGCCGCTCAGGAGAACACATTCAGATGGTCTGTATCATGGTCTGATCTCATGATGACAATGTTCATATTTTTTGCTGTACTTTATATCTATAAATCTGGTAACAGAGAGCTTGAATTTGGACAGGTGCCTGGCCATAAAAATATTTCAGATGCGGGATCAGGCATTATCATGAAAAAGAATACCGAGACAAAGCCATCTGAAATATATGATGAAACAAAAAAAGCCATCAAGGATATCTGGGTCAAGGAGTCAACCTCTGTTGAGTTGGTCAAGGACAAGGCAATCAGAATCACCCTTTCAGGCGATCTTTTTTTTGATACAGGCAGAGCGGATCTCAAAACCGAGGCGATCTGGGAACTTCGGCAGTTGGCACAGGTTCTCAAAGAGAACTCTTTTATAATAAATGTGGCAGGCCACACAGACAGCGTTCCCAACCACTCCGAGATGTTTCCGACCAACTGGGAGCTATCCACAGCCAGGGCATGCAGGGTAGCACGATTTTTGATAGAGGATGAGGGAATTGAAGAGGAGCGTTTTTTTGTAAGCGGCCATTCATGGCATCAGCCGGTTGTTCCCAACAACTCTACCCAAAACAGGGCTCTCAACAGGCGGGTTGAAATACTTTTGATGAAGGAGATGCCGTACAAGGTATCTCAATTGCCATTGTCCACAAAAGGACAAGCCCCATATGACAGATAACAAAATCAAACAAAATCAGCACGGACAATGACAGAGACTCCTTCAGGATCAAACAAAACCAGCAAAGACAATGACAGAGACTCCTTTTGGGAGCACGGCCATAAAAACCTTCTGGGGCTTGTTCTATGCGTTATGATATTTTGCACAGGATTTGTTCTTGACGGCAATCTTGCCATGTACATAAACCTTTCCGGATTTGCGGTTGTGCTTGGTGGCACTTTTGGTGCAACCATTTTAAGCTATCGCATGGACAGGCTTGAGATCCTTGCCAAGGTACTGATTACATCCTATGGTCGGGCTCTAAGAGATCCTGATTCTATTGTTGAAATTCTGCTTGAACTCTCTGTAAAGAGAAGACTTAAAGGAGTTATGGCCCTTCAGGATGATGAAGAGGAGACAACCATAATTTTTTTGCGGCAGGCACTTGGCTTTATTGTGGACAACTACTCGCCGGAGCAGATCAGGGAGTCACTCCATGCAGAGATGTATTTTTTCAGAATGCGGCGGGACGAGATGATAAGGATACTGCACACAATGGCTGATGTTGCTCCGGCTTTTGGACTTGTGGGAAGTGTTGTTGGGCTTATTGGAATGCTTGCAGGCGTGGGAGACTCGTCCGTAATTCTTGCGACAGTTCCAATTGCACTGACCTCAACCCTTTACGGCATTATCCTTTCCAACTTCATTTTTATCCCTTTTTCTGCCAACATCAAGGAGAGGACTGTCAAGGAGCTGATGCTGCAAAAGATAATCACCGAAGGTGCTGTTGCGATTGCCGCTGATCTTCATCCCCGAATGCTTGAGAGAAAACTCAAGTCGTTTCTTACCCCGTCAGCAAGAAGAGGCTCTCTTATATCCATCAACAAGATCAGGGAGCGGTTTGGCTTAAGGGGAGATCAAACGAATCAGGAGCCTGATGAAACGTTATATTTAAAGACAACAGAATATCAAGAACTGCACGCTTCTGATTCACAAAAATTATCTTCTTCACAAAATTCATCTTCTGATCCAAAGACCATTTATAACTCTCCTTATAGACCTTATGAGCCGGAGGAGTAAAAAACATGAAACTGCGATCCATTCTTTTCATACTGTGTATTATGACTCTTCTCTCCACGATTATTGGAGTTTTTTCCTATTACTCATCCTTCAAGAGCAGATCATTACAGGAATTTGAAATACATGCTTCTGCACACACCAAAAATCTTAAAAATATCACGGCAAATATTATTGAAGGCAATATAAAGGCGGTAAAAGTACTTTCAGCCATTACAAAACTCAAACAGCCATTGATGAGCCCTGACAAGAAGAGCCTGGGGCAGGCAGATTTGATGCTTGATCACATCAATGCCTCTTTGGGAGCTGATGTATGCTATATCATGAACTCAAACGGCACTGTTCTGGCATCAAGCAACCGCGATGATCCTGACAGTTTTACAGGCAAAAACTACGCATTCCGGCCATATTTTAAAAAATCCATGGATGGAGAATACATGGTTTATATGGCCAAGGGTGTAACATCAGGAAAAAGGGGAATCTACTACAGCCATCCTGTCTATCTGGATGATCAGAAACATCCGGCCGGAGTGCTGGTAGTCAAGGATACTATCGATAAAATTGAAAAAATATTCATGCCCAAGGATCACTATTTTCAAAATATTCCAGATGTTCAAAATATTTCAGGAATAAGTGCCGTTATATCCGGCAACCATGACATTGTCTTTGTTTCGGATAATGATGAACTTCTTTACAAGCTGCTGTGGAAAATTCCGGAAAAGGATATAAAGTGGCTGTCCGACTCAAGGCAGTTTGGGGAGGGACCCTGGGATTGGGCAGGATTTACCCTGGACAGCAACAACAGGGTATGGGACAGATCCGGCAATGAGTATCATATGGTCAGGGAAGCCGTTGCCAATCTGCCGGGATGGCATATTGTCCACCTTGCGAATCTGACAGCCATTTCAAGAAATATAAACTCACTTTTTCTCAACAGGATCGGATATGTGGTCTTGTCGCTTGTCGCCACTGTATTTTTGTTTCTGGCGATACTTTATCAAATGGCAAGGAGCGATATTGCAAAACGCCTTGATGCGGAAAAAAGACTTACCGCGAGCGAGAGTAAATATCGCCTTTTGTTTACAAATGCCACAGACGCCATCTATCTTGTAAGCAGAGACAGCGGCAGGATTATTGATGCAAATCAATCGGCATGCAGATTGATAAGAACAACCCATGACGAGCTGATCGGCCTCAATTTTTCAGATATTGATAACTCTTTCACCAAACAAGAATTTCTCAACCTGTGGAAAAATAAAGCCGAAGGGGATGCCCATATTTTTGAAACATCACACAGACGCAGGGATGGTTCCTTTTTCCCTGTAGAGATGAACGCAATGTTTTTCAAAAATAATCACCAGCTCTATTTTTATGGAATCGCAAGGGATATCACCGAGAGAAAAGCAATCGAGAAGCTGAACGAAGATCTCAGAAGGGCACGAAAACTTGAAGCGGTAGGCACCCTTGCCGGTGGCATTGCCCATGATTTCAACAATCTTTTATATATCATTCATGGAAACTGCGAGTTCCTGATTGAGGATGCCCAGGAAAAGGAGAGAGACATTCTTCAGGATATAATAGACGCGGCCAGAAAAGGGGCAAATCTTGTAAGGCACCTGCTTGCATTCAGCCGCAGAGCTGAACTCAATCTTGAGCCAACCAACCTGAACAACAGGGTATTAAACATCAAAAAAGCACTTGCTCGCAAACTTCCGACAATGGTTGATATACAGCTTGATCTTGCCCAAAATCTAAAACCTGTGCTGGCTGACTCAGACCAGTTTGAGCAGGTTATTACCAACCTTTGCCTCAATTCCAGAGATGCCATGCCTCAAGGTGGCACAATCGAAATCAGAACCCGCAATATAATCATAAAAGAAGAGTACCCTGAAGAGCCAACAATGAAAAAAGGGAAATATGTATTGCTGACAGTATCTGACACAGGTACAGGAATGGCACAAGAGGTAATAGATCGCATATTTGACCCGTTTTTCACAACAAAAGGTGTTGGCGGAGGTACAGGGCTTGGGCTGTCAGTGATTTATGGCATACTAAAAGCCCATAACGGGTATATTTTCTGTTACAGCAGAGTCAATGAGGGGACAATTTTCAAGATTTACCTGCCAGCCTACAAATGAGGGTCATTTTCTCCCCTCTCTTGCGGCAGCTTGAGGATCAATTCGCCAGGATATCGCCGGTGAAAAAATATATAGAAGCATCAAAACAAACACCAGATACCCGAACCACGGAGTAAAGACAAAAATTATCAGCAAGGTTAACGTAATCCAGGTAAACCAGGGATTACGATCCATGAACCGTCCCATGTGCAGATATTTGACCGGATAGAAGTTCATAAGGATAGATGTAAATATAAATAATCCAAAAGTGAAAAAAGCAAGCTGATTGCTCCATTCAGGATCTGAAGTTGTCACATGTGCGATAATAACCAGGGGTGAAGTGACGAAAAGTGCGGCCGCCGGTGTTGGCAACCCCTTGAAAAGTCCCGGAATTGCATTCTTGTCAAGCGTAAAATAGACAAGTCTGGCAATGCCTGCCAGTGCATAGAGTATTGCCACAATATTTAGAGGAAGAGTCCGAATATCAGGACCTGGATGGACAGAAAGAGATATATAGAATATCCATGCGGGAGCTATGCAAAAACTCACCCCGTCAGCTATGTCATCCATAAGACCGCCAAAAGTTATATGGCCCTTGGGCACAACTCCCGGAAGAGGCTCTGTCAAACCAAGTTTTCTTGCCATTGCTCCGTCCAGCTTGTCAAAAACAGCGGCTCCTATAAGAAGAAGATATGATTCTGTCATCTTTCCCTGATAGGCAAAAAAAACTGCCAGCAATCCCATAATAGCGTTCATGGAGGTTAATGCGTTAGGAAAGACTGAAAGTATCCTGCGTCTCAACATGTTATCGTCAAGACATATTTCGTCAAGGCAATATGTTCCATATTTTCTGCAATAACCTGCAATAGAACCAAAATTGATTATCAGAAAAAGTATCTCCACAATAAACAGGTTTCGCAACGGCAAATTCCCAAGTTTTGTTATAAATGCGTAAAGAGTTGAGGATTCTCCTGAAAAAGGGACATAAAATGCGTGCACATAAAGCAAAAGTCCAAGCGGGGCAGCGACAATAGTGCGAAGGCGGGTAAGTTCGCGCAATTCAGGTTCCTGGCCATATCTTGAAGCAAAACCACGCATGAAGTGAGCAAAATTGTTTCTAACAAGAACTGTCACACAGATAATCAAGACAAAAATAGCATGCAAAAGCTCCAAACGGCTATGGGCAGGTGAAACAAAAAGCAGCCTCCACATCATGCCAACGGCAACAAGAGGAAAAACAATCGAATAGACAACTCTATCCATAATAAGATCAGCAAGTTCCGCGAGAGTAGGATTTCGGCTGAAACGTTCGGAAAACCAGCCGTCAACAAGATCAAATATCATGGATGTGAAAAGCAGAAAAGTACCGGCAAGGTATATAGAGTAATTACGGGTAAACATGACAGCCATTGCACAAATCATCCCTGCAAAAACCAGAAGAGGACGGCCATAAACCAGAACAGGTGTAATTTTTCTTAAAATAATCTGTTTTTCTGCCATTGTAATCCTTTTGTTTTACCGTGAAAACACATAGTATTTTTCATGGTTGGGGGAGGAGCTGAACTCTGACCATGAGCGTTTAGCGTTAAAATTCATGCTGGTTTTCATGATTCGGGGTGACCACGCAGCGACCATGAATGTTTATATTGATTTTATTGATCTTTAAATACCAACAGGGCATCAAACAATCAACGATTTTTTCCTGCGGATAATTAAAACCGGAAGGGGCTGACCCCAAAACCCAAAAAAGGGTTTTGAGAAATTGTAAAAACAATCTCAAAACCCTTGTTGTTAACTTGATGGTACCGAAGAGAAGACTTGAACTTCCACACCTTGCGGTACTAGATCCTAAGTCTAGCGTGTCTACCAATTCCACCACTTCGGCACATCATTTGTTTGACCGGACATCAAGGATGTTACAACTGACAAGATAATGTTACAGTCAAATTTATGTGGGGTACTCTCTATCTCAAATAGAAGGTAAAGTCAATCTAAAAATAGAAAAAACACTCAAAATTCGGCATGTTTCATATCACCTCAAAAGCAGTTTACACTTTTTTTTCAGAAAATCCCCTGAAAATGGGAATGAGGTTAAAGAACGTCTAAGCCCGCAAATGAAGCATGCCCCAAATTAAATATCAATATATACCTACATAAATACAGTACATGGCAAATGGTGCGGCAACAAACAATACCAGCCAGACAGAGACCTGGAAAACAATCTCCTTGAGACGATCAGTTCTGAAATCAATCTGTTTGTGGCGTATGATCCTTGACTCTTTATCTTCAGAAGAAGAGTCGCCCCATTTTTTGATAATCCACCCGGTCAGAACAATTATTGCGACCGCCAAGGGATAAAACAGAACCAATATCCAGAAAAAGAAAATTAACAATACCAAAGAGACCATAAGAGCTGCATTCCATTTTAAACCTTATCATCCAGATACTACCTTTTCAGGCAAACCGGATCACTTCAGATTATTTAAAAAGATTGTTCATCTGATTGCCGAACCTCAACACTCTATTAAACGGCAGTTGAAGATTCAGATCTATCTTGATCCCCTGAAAATGAGAGCCGGCATTTTTTCCACTAACCCTAACAAAACTTCCCAAATCTTTCTTATATACAAATGGCAGTGCGTTTTCGGGTTTGCCGTCAAACTCCATTTTAACTACAAGTTGATCTCCCTGCGTATCAAACCCGAGCCTTGCCCATTCATACCTGTAGTTTTTAAGTGCCTCCCTGGCCAGATCGACCTGAGAAAACTGTGGCGTGTCCATTGGTATGCCTGCTGTAAGTTTCTCTGTGCCAAGCACCTTTATCTTTCCACCCTGACCTGGTGTTGAATATAGAAAACCATTGTCAAAAGAGATATCGCCCCCTGAAAACGATACTGGAATCCTGCCATTGAGAGTACCCTCCCCTTCTGCGTCAAATGCCCCTACCTGCTGCAAGATAGACGAGAGTTTGAGCCTGTCACAGAAGAGGCTCATATGATAATTGCTATCTGACGAGGAAAAACGTATGGAATCAGATATAACCTTGCCGTCACACCAGTTAAAAGAGGCATTTTCAACAAGAAGTGCGGGGATGTATTCAGATTTGCCTTTAGTTGGCAGACGCTCTTTGCCGGATACAGACTTCTTGTTGGATTCAATTGTATATTTTACCCTTGCGTTGGATATTTCAAGATCCTTGATGTCGATCTTCTCAATGGTCAGAACCTGTCCTGCAACAGATCGCATGGAAGGAAGTTCATTAAAGACAACAGATGTGCTGATACCGCTCAGATTGATCTTCTTTTCAGGCATTGAAAATGTTCCGTCACTCAGATCAAGATTCAGATGGCTATCCATCTGATGATCACGAAATGCAAACCAGCCATTTGACGCAATCCTGAAACTGAAATCCATTCCAGACATTATATCTGTACCGTTGCCCGCATTCTCTGAATCTTTGCCTGTATATTCTGTCCTTTTTTTTGCCTTGCCTGCCGCGTCAGCAGAGAACTTTTGGCCATCAGAAAACAGATATATTTTCCTGACCAGATCAGGTGTCACGGTTGTGGGATCGAGCTGATAGCTCAAATCTGCCATCAAGCCACTATCCTTTAGCATCCCAATTTTTGACTTCACAGGAATGCCGGTCAGGTCATCGATATTTATCTTGCCATCAACCGTGATTCCCATGCTGACCCCTGCGTCTTTCTTGCTGTTTTTTCCTGCCGGAAGCATGGATACGCTACTGTCAAGAGATGCGATCTTTCTGCCCTTGTATTGAATCGCGTCAATATTGAAGTAGCCTTTTGTGCCATATTTGCTGATCTCTTTTTTCTGTGTCTTTTTCCCGTTCTCACCATATTTTATGTTGTCCCCATATTTGAACGGTAGTTGAAATTTTACGCTTTCCAAAGCAATGTCCTGCTTTTCGGAAATCAGCCTTCCCATAGTCATTTTAACTATTCCATCTGTTGATCCCCCTTCTCCATTGCAGTCGATCTCAATATCAGGAGCATTCACCCTAAGAACAGAATCCCTGTCTCCAATGGTAAAAGTTTTTCGTGGCCACATCTCCCTGCCCTTTAAAGAGAATGACCATTTTTTGTCATTATTAACTGTAATGCCATATATAACATTTACCGGCGAGACCATATCGCTGCCAAACCAGAAAGACCCTTCTGCCGCAACAGCCGGATAAAGAGACGGGGAGGATGATTGCACAGGTTCACTCTTATCTGCCCGCTGTCCAAAAAGTTTTTCAAAATCATTTAAAGCCAGATTTAAAACAATATTGTTTATCTCTCCATCAAGAGGCTCTTTTATTCCAATGTGTGACACATTGAGCCTCCACTTTGAGATATCCGAGTCCATTAGAAGGGTGACATCGGATTTGCCTGTCAATTTTATATCGGCCTCCGGTGCAAATATGTAGATCAATTCATTGACATGTGACCAGGAGACATTGTAGGCATCAAGCACTACAGAGCGAAACAGGGTTTTAATGCGAGATTGATTTTGGGATCCAGCGATATTTCTGATATCTGCATCTATAGAAATTTTAACCTTCTGTCCCATAGGAAGAAGGGTCAAGATCAGATTGATATGGTAATTTTTGTGGTCTATTTCAGCAATAAGGCTAAAAGGTATGCTCATAATTGAATTTTGATATTTCATGGTCAGAAACGAGTGCTTGATCGCTATCACAGGTGGCAGAAAAGGCAATATGGAAGCAAGGTGCCTGATCCTGGATTCTTTTTTGACCCGCGAATCCTCGCCATTATCACTCTTTGCCGAAGATGGTGAAAAATCTGCAAAAAGAGGATCTGTGTCATCTATTACCCCTTTTATTTCAAGCCCTGAAATATCAAGACTGCTGATGCTTTTTTTCACCAAGGATAGAGGAGAATAGCCACAGAACAGAGAGTCTATTGAGATGGAATCTCCGGTGGTTATGTTGCCGATGCCAATGCCTGAAAGTCCTATGCTTTGAATGTCAAGATCAAAGCGGCCAAGATCGGGAATTGACCTTGCCTTTTCAAGAAGCAGATTTTGTGCAACAGGAGCCACCACATGAGGAATAGTGATAAAAACCAAAGCACCTGCAATGATGAAAATCAGTACAGATACTTTCAACGCAGATCTTGCAAAAGAGCCTGTTTCCTTGTTTTGTGCAGCCATTTTTTCACCATCCATTGACTTGTTTTAACAGTGCATGGTAGAGAGACGCTATTCTTGCCAGCGTCAATAACCTTTCATAAATAAGGGCTTATATCAAGTCCTCATAAAATTTTCTATCTGAAATACAGGAATTTGGATAACAGTCATGCAAGATATTTACCAGAAAAATTCAGACAAGACAAATTCAGACCGTACAGATGCTCCGAGACGATCTGATTTTTATCACACTCAAAACCCACATGCCAGCATCAAAAGAAGGATTGACATCCTTAGACAAGGCATCAAAAAAAACAACCTTGATGCTGTTATAATCTTCTCGGACGAAAACAGAAGATATTTGAGTGGCTTTACAGGTGAAGATGGAAATTATGATGAAAGTGCGGGGTTTCTTGTAATAACCCCAAAAGATCTGATACTTGCCACAGATTCCAGATACAAGCTGCAAGCACTCAGCGAGGCCAGACTATACTCTGTTTTCTGCTACGAAAAGGGGATTGCATCAGAACTACCCGGGATACTCAAATCATCTGAATCCAGAAAGGAGGGCAATAACACAGTCAAAGATGTCAATAGTGTGCCAAAAAAAGATATCAATGGAACAGGCAAGAAAGATATCAATGGGACAGCATATCCAGCAAAGCAGTCTGACAGGAGATCTGACAGATACAAGATAGCTTTGGAAACATCAAGACTAACATTTGACCTATACAGCAAAATAAAGAAAACCATTGATGATAAGTGCCCTGAAATTGATCTTGTACCGGCTGACGAGACTTTGAAAAACCTTAGAATCACAAAAGACACAAAAGAGATAGAGGCGATAAAGGCAAGTCTTGAGATTGCTGAAAACGCTTTTGTGAAACTTAAAAGCCAGATACATCCGGGCATGACAGAAAAAGAGGCTGCATGGCTGCTTGAAAAGCTGATCAGGGAAAATGGAGGAGATGGTCTCTCCTTTCCCGTTATTGCCGCTTCAGGCCCCAACAGTGCTCTGCCACATGCCATACCAGAACAGAGGCGATTCAAAAAAAATGAGCCCCTGCTTTTTGATTTTGGTGCCAAACTAAATGGATATTGCAGTGACATATCAAGGACACTTGTGGCTGGAGAGCCTGATGAGAGGTTCAAGGAGGCATACGAGACCCTTTTTGATGCACAAAAAAAAGCTGTGGAGGCTATTCGCCCCGGAATCAAATGCAGTGATATTGACCGGATTGCAAGAGAGCATATTGACAATTCAAAGTTCAACGGCAAGTTCAACCACGCCCTGGGTCACGGTGTCGGGATTGCCATTCATGAACCTCCGCGTCTGTCAAGATTGGATGACACATTGCTTGAAGTTGGCATGGTGGTAACGGTTGAGCCTGGAATATATATCCCTGAATGGGGCGGAATAAGACTTGAAAACATGATCCGCGTTACTGAAAATGGTGCTGAAGTTCTCAACAGCCTTGGGTACGACGATTATATTTTGTCTTTTTGATCGTCTGGCAGCATCAGGGGAAGCGTAGCACGCTGTGCCCCTACAGCAATAAAAAAGGGATGTTTTAAGTCTTGCTGACTCAAAACATCCCTTATAAATACTCTTTTGTAAAAAAACCCTATTTTAAATCATAATAAGGCTTGATATCAGCTACCAGCTATTGTCTTGAGAATATCTGCTGCCTGTGGGTGTGCATAGATAAGAATAAGAGCAACAACAAGGGCATAAATACAAAGAGACTCGATCATGGCAAGACCGATCAGAAGGGTTACAGTTACTTTTCCGGAAGACTCAGGATTTCTTGCGATACCCTGTACTGCACCGTTAAGACCCATGCCCTGACCAATACCGCAACCAAATGCTGCTACTCCGATTGCAATGCCTGCTGCCCATACACACGCGGTAAAAAAATCCATTTTTTTCTCCTTTTTACCTTAAAATTAGATTAATGACTCTGCGGCTTCTTCCAAAACCCGCTTTTCCATTTATAACGCATCAGCGACATGCTGATAATTATCGTTTTCTACTCTTTAATTTTTGTTTTTTAGCATTATCCGGATACAATCAAAAAATCCGGATACAAGAAACAAAAGTTTATTACTGATCTTGACTATTTTTTAACTATACAGGCAACACTGATTTAAAATCAGTGTGCGTGCTCCATTGCCCCTGTAAAATACATAACAGAGAGAAGGAAAAATACAAAAGCCTGAACAAGAGCAACAAAGATACCCAGTGCCATGATTGGCAGTGGAGCAAAAAAGGCACCGGCAAGTGCAAACAGAATTCCAAGAACAAGCTCATGTCCCATCATGTTTCCAAAAAGACGGAAAGAGAGAGAGAGTATTCTTGCAGCGTGGCCAATAAGCTCGATAGGCAGAATAATGGGGATCATCCACCAGACCGGCCCTATAAAGTGCTTGTAGTAGTTTGCCCCATGATACCTGATACCAATCACATGGGTAAAAACAACCGTCACAAGAGCAAGAGCCGCGGTTGTATTAAGATTTGCCGTGGGCGGGAAAAACCCGGGCACAAGGCCAATGAGGTTTCCAATAAACACAAAGAGAAATATGGATGCCGCAAGGGGGAAAAGCCATCTTCCCTCTTCGCCGGTAATTTCAACCATGAACTCCTCAAGACCGGAAACCAGAACCTCAAAAACATTCTGGACAGGTTCAGGAACCAGCTTGGTATTCTTACCAGCAAGCCAGCCCAACAGAATCAGTATCGCCATGACCACCCACATATAAACAACATGAACATTCGCATGGACAAAGTGACCCAGACCTATTACTTCAAATAGCTTTACAAAAAACAGATACGGATGTTCCACCTTAGACCGCCTCCTTGAAAATAAGTCTTGTTAACTCAAGTGCGGTTGCAGCCATGATGCTTGCAACCACAACCGAGAGGCCAATAATAAGCCCCATCGGCTCAACTATATTCTTGTTTATAAGCGCGAATATCACAATTCCGCTTATCGCAAACCGGATATAATATTTAAAAAGAACCGCATTCAATATGGAACGCCCCTGCCAGGGTGTCATGTTTCTGCTGCTAAATTCCATTTTTGAAGGGTCAAATGCTTTATAGAGTGTGTGCCTGAGAAGATGAAAATTCAATGTAACAAGGATGCCGCCGCACAAAATGCCAAGGGCGAATTTGAAAGGGGTGTTGATAAAACCGAGAAGCGTTGCCACAACAAAAAGAAACCAGTTTGATTTAACGACAAAACTTGCCATTCTTCGATGAATATCCATATCCATAGTATTGCTACAGTTTTCTGCTCCTTTTTGCTGCCATGACCAGATTCCTGAAACCGGCAGCAATGCCAAGTCCCAGAAACACCATTGTCAAAACAGGTTTTGTGTCAAATTTCCCATCAAGCCATATACCTATAAAAAGTCCTATAAATATTGAGAGTGCCACCGTAAGACCAAGACTGCTGTAATAAGCAAGCTCTCGTATGGTTTTGGATGTCTCTTTTTTCATCTACATAGACCTTTTATCTGTCAGTTCAAGCGGAGACCTTAATGATTCAAGTGGAATTAACACATGATTTATTTCAAGTCAATGTCAAAATTTCTCTTTTTCTCACCTTGGCTTCAAAGTTTTTTCACCCTGGCCTCAAGAGTACTCTAAATCAAACCGGCAGCCACGGCAAAACGGCCTGTAATGTTCTCTTTTCTGTATGAATAAAAAATATGAGATGTGCATGGGGTGCATATTCTGGAGACCTCTATATTTTCAGGACAAATGCCTTTTTCAGCCAACTGGTCGCAGCTTGTCTGCCAGAAATCAAAGTGGTATTGCCCTGTTTTGTATTTCCAGAACTGTTCAGGAATTTCATCGCGGTAATTTTTGAACTCGGCACAGCACGGGCCAAGAGATGGACCAATGCCCGCATGAATATGAACAGGATCAGAGCCAAAATCCTCTGTCATTATATCTACTCCCCTGCCAACTATATCAAGAAGGCTTCCACGCCATCCTGAATGTATATTGGCGACAACCTGCCTGACAGGATCATAAAGTATCACAGCCTGACAATCTGCTACCTGCATAACTGCGAGTATCCCTTTAATGTTGGTCACAATGCCGTCAGCATCTCTGGCACAAAGAGGTACTTTGGGCAATACGCCATTTTTTTTAACCATGCCCTCTTTCTCTAACGGCTCTTCTTTGAGCATATGACCAACAGATATATCTCCACCTGCCAATTCAGGTAATATCTGATCCTTGAGCACAAGAAACTCCTTTCCATGTACCTGGTTAAGATAGATAGCATGATGTTCGGCTATCCCCATGGATCGGGCAATTTTTTCTCTGTTCAAGCAGACATTCTCCTTGTCATCTCCTACTGAAAGCCCGACATTAAGTGATCTGAAATCAAGGTCGCTGCTACCGCCATCTCTTGTAAATACGCCATGCACAAGACCAGGAAATGCACAAAGGTTGTCAAAACAGTAGTAATCAGGGTTATCGTTTGAAGATTTGCACAAATGCATTGGTATGAAGTCCTCCGTTCGTTATGAAGTCCTCTGTATATAAAACATTCATCGCCGTTATGTGGCCACTGAGAATCATTAAAATCATAATGGATTTTCATGGTTAACCACCATATCTCATGATTATCCGTTCAATAATTGCGGTGGTTGAAATTTCAGGAACAAGATTTATACGCTCAACCTTTCCACCGGACTGCTTCACAAAATCAGCTCCGATAATTTTATCTTCAGTCCAGTCCGCACCCTTTACAAGCATATTGGGCGTTATATTTTTGACAAGATTTCCGGGATCAGGCTCATCAAAAAGCACCACATAATCAACACACTCAAGAGCTGCCAGAACCTTTGCCCTGTGTGCCTCCTGAACAACAGGTCTTTTGTCTCCCTTTATCAGTTTGACCGAGATATCGGAATTCAATCCCACCACAAGAACATCTCCAAGCTCGGCAGCCGCAGCAAGATAGCTGACGTGCCCGGCGTGAAGAATATCAAAGCATCCGTTGGTAAAAACAACAGTATGATATCTGGATTTATGTTGATCAACAATATTCCTTATCTCATCTCTATCTACAATTTTCTGTTTTTTATCTCTTTTCATAAAATTTTGGCACAAAAAACCGCTCCTCCTTGTTTTTTTCAGCTTGAAATCACGCCTTTGCAACCACAACCACTCCCACACATGAGGCTCCAGCCTCAAGCAAAATGTTTGCCGCTTCCCTGATTGTAGCACCGGTTGTGTAAACATCATCCACAAGAACAATATGCCGATCCCTGATTATCCTGTTTTTTCCTGAGGCAAAAGCATCCTTTATATTCTCCTGTCTCTGCTTTCTGTCAAAACCGGTCTGGGATTTGGTGTTGCGTTTTCGTATTAAAATTTCAGGATCAATTTTCCAGGCAGGCTCGGTACCCTTGGACTGGATCCAGTATTTTCTGAAATTCCTGACCAACAGAAATGACTGGTTAAACCCGCGTTTTATCATTCTGAGCCTGTAAAGGGGAACAGGAACAATGAAATCAACCGGCGTTTTGTCACTATATCTTGCAAAGGTTTGAAACAGCAAGGCTCCAAGAGGATCAGCCAGAGCTGTTTTGCCGCTGTACTTGAGCAGATGGATAGATTCCTTGACTACACCATGATAGGCTGACGCGGCTTCTATCTCAACAGATATGGCACGGGATGCAGATGCAGCGATGCAGAAGGAGTGCGATTGACAATCATATACTGATCGTTTTGTCTGATCCTCCCGGGCATCTTTAAAACATGAGGAGCAAAAATATTGCAAAAAGTGGTTAGTTAACGATTCAATTCCCGGAACATTCGAGTCAACAGGTTTTATATCCGAAACTTCAGGAGCAACCGACCCAATATTGAGCATTCTTGAATAACCGGGCTCAATATCCGAAATTTCCGGATTTTTGATTTTCATAAGGCTATCAGCTCTGTCTGTTATTAAAAACTTTCCGCATTTCAGGCATTTCGGCGGGAAAAGAGCTTCCGTAAAAACTTTTGTAATGTTTTCAAGTATAGTATTCATTTGAAAAAAATACTCTCATAAACAAAAAAAAATATCCACACTAAACATTCATGGCCATTTGGAGCCATGTTTATTCTGTTTGACTTTGTCTTTAACGGCATTATAAAAAGCTCAGATATTTTTACCGTGAAAATGCATTATGATTTTCACGATGCAAAATGGCCAGAATCGAGCCAGTCAACTACCCATCCCTTTGCTACGCTCAGGAAGGGGACTTCTCGGCAGAAAGTTAAAATTCGGGGGTATTATGAGGAAAAAGAACAAAAAGTCTTTTGCGGGAAAAAGAAAATATTTTAAAAAGAACTCTGATGCAAATAGAGATACTGTTGAAGACAGGATATTTGACGATGATTTCACCAAAAGCAGATTGGAGCTTGACAATGACTCTTTTGAGAGTACTTCTGATGAATATACAAACTGTAATAAAGGCATGAATCTGGATCAAGATAGTGATGATTATCTTTATAAAAAGAGCGGGACATCCAAAGATGAGGAGTATAGAGCCATATCTGAAGATGACCATGATGAAGAGAGAGAATTGTTTGAAGATGAAGATTATCAGGAGAAGCCGGAAAAGAGAAAATTTCTTGAAAAAAGAGATTCAGAAAATGGCGAGAGTTTTGAAGATCACTTTTATTCCAGAAAAAAAAGCAACGAGTTTAACAGGATCAACCAGGCAGAGTCCATGGGGCAATCACTACTGTTTATCGCTTCCGCACTTTTTCTCATTGGGCTTGCTCTTCCCGTACTGTTGATTTTCTATCTTAACAATCCGCCTTTGGATCAGCACTTCCTTATTTTTGGCATATCCTACTTCAAACTTCTGTTTATGTTTTTTATAAGCTCTGCCATCTTGTTTTATGCATCATTCTTTTTTCTGAAAAGCAGCCAGGTGGTAGTTATTCCAGTCTTTCTGCTGGCTCTTTTCTGCTGCTTTCCTTTTATTGCGGGTCTTAGAAATGATCTTACAGTGATGCAGGCAGTGCTTGATCTGAAGTTGTTTTCCAGATGGCCATTTTTTCTCAAGCCCGCCTATCTCTTTTTTGAGTTTCTGCTGCCGCTGGGATTCCTGATCTATCTTTTTTTGCAGCTAAAAAGCATCCTTGGCAGAAAAAAACAATCCTATGCATACCTGTGCATTGCTCTTTATCTGGGCATTGCGTCACTTATAGGATTATCAATACTGACCAGATCAGGACAAACAAACATAATTTCATTAGCAGCACCACATCTTGAAGCCATGGGGCTTTTTAATATCAATGCGACAGGGATATTTGATCTTAATGCCACAACAGAAGTTTCTTCTGCCATCAATCAGCCTGAAACTTTGAGCCAAAATAAAACTGTAAATCAGCCTGAAATTGCAAACCAGCATGAAACCTCAAACCAGCATGATTTTGTCAACCAACCTGAAACTGCCGGCCGGCCTTCAAATGAATACACTGCATCTGCCCTAACTATTCAATCTGACGGCTCATTTCCAGCAATAGAACCATCGCCAGCACAGACAACAGAACAACCAGCACAGAGAACGACATTGACACCAGCAGAAACAATAGCAGCACAATCAACAACAGCACCACCAGAACCGGAAGAAACAACAAAAAACCTACCGGCGACATCACCAGATGGCGATAACAACCACCTTGCAGAAAAAGAGCTTGAGCAGCAAATAGATGAAGTGCGTTTCAGGTCAGGCCATCTTCTTGCTCTTATCTCAAAGATAGAGCAGCGTCTGGAAGAGCGGTACCAGAAAATGGGAAATTCCGGAGATCACAATAAAAAGAACCTTGCAAAAGATGATTTGATGAACAAATCAAGCAGTGCCGGCTCAATAAAAAATCCTGAAGAATCTCTCATATCCGAAAAACCCGCCATATCAGAAGAACCTGTCATATCGGAAGAAGCGGCCATAAATGAAGAGGGTAACTCTGACTTGATCAAACTCAAGTCGGTTTTAACAAAAACAGCCAACATTGATACAAAGCAGATAGATATTGCAGATATTGAAAATGAGCTAAAAGAGATCTCGGCAAAACTGGAGCTGATCTGGCAGGCAATAGCTCAGGTCAAGGCGGCTGACCAGAAATCGGGTTTGAATAACCATAATAGTACGACTGATCAGAAAAAGGTTGTGGTTAAACCATAAGATGCGGAAACACTCAGGTATCCTGAGTTAAAAACAGGGCTATCTCGTTTATATCCTTTGCAAAAACAGAATCCGGCCTCTCAATCATGACAGGTCTCATCTTTGCAATGGCATGGCCGACAGCCGCATCCTCATGTACATGCAGTATCCGTCTGGCTTCAATGCCAAGATACTGTTTCATCAGGTTCTCAATCGCGGCACAGGCGTTTTCATCCCTGTCTGACCGTATTCTGTTCAGAACCAGGGTCGGCCTGATACCAGCAAGTACCTCTACAGCAAGATCAGATGCCCTTTCATCAATCCTGCCAAGTGTACGTACAAGATCACCCATTTTTTTAAGATGAGGATTTTTATCAACATCCCTTGCCCTTTCAACAAGATCAAGTATGGCCTTATTATCCAGTGCTTTTAAAGCCATTGCAAGCCTTCTGAAAACAAGCGTTTTTAAAAAACTGTAGGTGTTGAGTATAGAGGGGATTTCCGGAGTTGTCACAAGAAGGTTTTGCCGGGATATAATAACAAAATCAACTACGTTGTATGAGGCACCGGCACCAAGGTCGAGCAGTACAAAATCATGTTCCAGCATGGAGAGGTTACGGATCAGCTTCATCTTTTTGCTGTAATGGAGATTGGCAATTCCAGGAATGTTTCCGCCGCATATAAAGCCCATGTCTTTGATGCCTGTTTCAAGGACAATCTCATGCAGTTTGTCAACCTTGTTCAACACAAAATCATCAAGAGTATATTTTGATTTTCTGATTCCCAGAAAGGTATTGAGGTTTGAGGCACCAAGGTCAAGGTCAACAGCTACAACCTTTCGGCCAAGTCTGGATAGGGATATTGCAAGGTTTGCTGATATGGAAGTTTTGCCGACACCGCCTTTTGGTCCGATAACAGCCACAATCTTTACAGGATCTTTATTAACCATTGGACATTTACCACTTGCCAATTCCGCTTGATTTGCCGCACACATATTCTGCTTGCGGTTCCATTGCATCAATCCAGCTTGAGATACTGTCTTAACTCGCTTTCAAGGAGTTCAATGTCATAGTTTTCATCCACAGCGTATTTCTCGTATGCAGCATCTTTTTCATCCACAGCACCAGATTTTTTATCACCAGCATGATTCTTGTGATTCACAATCCTGGTGGCTATTTCATCTGCAGCAGCACTATCTGAGGATGCGACACTGTCAAGGGACTCTTCCTTATCTGTCTTTTCCTTATTTGACTCTTCCTTGCCAGCATCTTCCTGAATCAGAACATCCTGTTGCCAGTCTGACAGAATCTGCCTGGATTTTGATATTATTATTTCAGGATCAAGAGGGTCAGGAAGAAATATCCTGTTTCTGATACCCCCTTGATGATGGTCACGCCAGGAGTTTATTATCGAAACATCACCAAGCAGCATGACTATGCACTCATCAACAGAAGAGGAGATTTTTTTCAGGAACGCAACCTCATTTTTAAGACTGTTCACCGTGTCAAAAATAACAACCGGGGGTTTATGTGAAGAGATGGCACTCTTCACATCCATAATATTATCCAGAAGCAGAGCATCAATCTTGACTCGCCTGAGAATTTCCTTTAAAATTCCGCCTCTTATCCGGTCTGAAGAGTAAATAATTACCTGAACAGACATTGATTACCTCAGATTTGTTCTACTCAGCAACCTCCTCGGTCATGGCCATGATAAGAGCCCCTTTGGCGGTTGTATTCAAAGGATCTTCTGCAAGATGCACAGAGGATATCTCGACCGGAAGGCGTACCTTTGCAAGGGATCTTTCAAAAATATCCGTAAAGCCGTCAGGCATGGCAGAACCACCGCTCAAGACAATAGGGATCGGCTTTGAGATCATCGGAATCTGGTTAGATGCAGAGAATACTCTCTCCATGCTTTTTTGGAGCTTCTGAATAAGTTCATTGTAAAATATGTGCAACGCGGTTGTCAAACGGTCTTTGGGCTTTACAACAAGTGACAGCTCCTTCTCTTTTATCGCCTTGACCCTGGTTCCAGGAATACCCACAACCGCTCCTGCCGAGTTGTCTATGTAATCTCCGCCTATCTGGATGCTGTATGTAAGGACAGGAAAAGAGAGGTAAGAGAGACATACATTGCACATGCCGCCGCCAATGCTGATTCCAATGCCGGTGTAGTCATGTTCGGCAAGCTCGGAGAGAACAACAGCCATCCCCTCATTTATGGATATGGGTGAAAATCCCATTCTGGCGATAAACATTTTAATTATAGACTCATGGTATGTTACAGAGCCGATGCCATCAAGCGGTTCACCAGGAATACCAAAACACAATACCTCCCCAAAACGTTTCGGCTTCTGGATCAAGGAGAGAATAATGGCCTGAATAACGGTAATGCCCTCTTTTTCATCGGAGCAGAGCAGACCCTGTTTTATGGATCTTCTTGTATCTGTATCAAACATGTTGGCAAAATTTTCTGCCGAATAGCCCACAATATAGTACATGCCATCCTGTTCAAAGAAAAAGACATCATTTTTGACCAGGATGTCTTTTGCAAATTTTGAGTGAGGAATGGTAAAAAAGGCATTCAACTGGTTGGTTGTCTTGATATAACGCCGCTCATTCTGGGCAACAATTACATGGCTTGTACCAATATCAAGTCCTACAGGCCCTGAAGGTGCTTCGGCATCCTCGCCCTCTTCCCTGCCCCTGCTGCGTACCTCTTTTTTTAACGAGCTCTCAGCCTGTGCCATCCTGCTCTCAATCTTAAAATCCTGCTTGTCATCTTCCAGTACGGCACTGCTGTCTGTTTCCGCCCTTTTCAGGGCTTCCAGACGTTCCTGGAGACTTGTTCGATCTGTTGCCATTATTTTGCATACCTCCATTTATCAATTATTGGCGGGATGACCCTGGATATTTCAGGGTTTAAGGTCATTTACTTTATAGTAAACAACTGCTGGAAATTTGTGGTTTCAAGTATTTTTCTGACACTGGTGTTTGCATTAACGATATCAATATCCGCCTCATCACCTCCGCAACGCTCCCTTAGCACAAGCAGCATGCCAAGCCCTGATGAATCGACATATTCAACTTCACTGAAATCGATAATAACCTTGGAAACAGAAGCGACCTTATCTTTATAGGAGTCGTTGAAACTCTTGTAGAGCGTAATATCAAGTTTTCCCCAGACTTCCAGGGTCAATGTTTTTCCGTCATCTGACACTATTGGCTGTACCTTCATCTTTTGATCCCTTTACACATATTTTTTTGCAGTTTTAAATATCAAGGCCATCCACATTGGAACCCTGAGGTAAACATGTCAGCCCTGATTTAAACAAATCTCGTCATAAAAGTCAAACAAACCAGTCATATTCAGTATTTTGAAGCAAGGTATCCCTGTCCTGCTTTCGCAATGCCAGAAAAGTATCTGTAAAATCTATAAACACGTCAAAAGCTATGGAATCATCCTTGAAATTATCAAAAGAGCCCGGGAAATCTGATTTGTCAGCAACACCGTTATTTCTGTAGATATATTGATAAAGCACAGCATCCCTGTTTTTTATGTCATAGAATGTAAACCTTATCTTTTTGGCAATATTATCAAGCAGAAGATATTTAATGTCTTTTGACAGCTTCTTCTGCTCTTTTGACGACATTATCTCAAAGGTGCTGTTTATCAGACCAAGATCATGTTCCATTCTTTCAACCATGTCATCTAATTGTGCCAAAGGAGATTGTCTCATTACATCCTTTTTTATTAATCAGGAATTTCAGTCCAGCAAAAATTCCTAAGCAGGACTGCCTGTACTTCTTACATCCCTTTTTTCATCAGTACAGATACTTCCATTCTGTCCTGGGTCTCTCGAAGAACATTGTAAACCTGCTTGAGTATGGAATCACACCCCTCCAGGTTTGGCAATCTCTCTGTCTGATCTTTAGCAATAGCCCTGATGCCGGCCTTGACAATATCAAGACGCTTCACAACCCTGCTTTTTTCGCTGTTAATGGCATTGAGTTCACTTCTCAGGTTCTTGTCAATTGCGGCACTTGATTTTTCCTCGGCTTTCAAAGCCCTCATTTTTAAATGCAGCTTGTCAAGCTCCTTTATCATCTCCTCTTTTTTGTTCTGAAGCAGTTCTATATTTTTTCTGCACTCTTTTTTTCTCTTTTCAAATGACAGAATATGCGTATTTGCCGAGGAAAGGGCAATATCTATCCCCTCAAGCTCTCCTGAAAGTATCTCGGTTTCCCTTGCGAGCCTGATATCTTCTTCATCCAGAAAGAGTTTTATCTTTTTAAGTTCTTCAATCTCTTTTAACAGGTCACGCCTCTCTTTGTAGTCCTCGTAGCCTGACCCGAAATCACTGATTAACTGCTCTTCTTCCATAGCTTTTTCCATATCAGTTCCAGCCCATCATTCGTTTGGGAAAAATACTCTCCGGCCTTTTTGGGTAAAACACCCCCCCTCCTTGCCAAATTACTGCTTTGCAGATTGAACAGCATCTTTTACATCATCCATCCTGTTTTGATCCGCATTCTGATAAAAGGTCTTCTTGGCATGAATTTTTGTTGCTGTAAGTGCGGAGTGCAGTTCCCTTACAGCACTTCTTGACGCCTTGAGCTCATTTACAAGCCTGTATTTCTCATCTGTGGCATCCTTTAGCTGACTTTGCAAGGCACTTATCTTCTCCTGTCCAACAAGAATCTTGCCTTTGAGTATGCTGATCTCTCTTTGGTGATGCCTTGTAGTTTCAGTGTCTGCGTTCAATCTGGCTTCCAGGAAATTGATCTCATTTAAAAAATCGCCCCTCTGCTCTTCCAGATGATATGCTTTTTGCTGATTCTTATCCAGGCTCTGCTTGAGCTTCTCTATCTTTGATTTTAGGTCACGGATCTTGAGTTCAGCCTTGTTTCTCTCATCCAGATGGTAGTCAATCTCGATCTGGAGATCCCTTTTTGAAGGAAGTTCGGATTTAGCATGAGAGAGTTCTTCTTCAAGACGGCTGTTTCTTGTATTAAGATCAGCTATTATATCCTTGGAATCCTTGAGATCCTTTTCAAGGGAAGAGTTTATCGAAAGAACACTTCTGAGCTGGGACTCCATATTTTTCATGACCTGAAACATGTCGTTTATTGTCTTTTCAAGGTCAATGGAATACATCCCTTTTTTAAGAAGTTCAAGCTCTTTGATTTTTGGCAGTTCAATAGCGGGCTGTGATCGGGCGGAGCCTTTTTTCAATATATTCTTAACCTGCATATCAATATCTGAAATACTGTCTATCACCCTGAACTGCTCTGTAATTTCAGCATCCACGTAATCTTCTTTTTTCCCCACATTAACCGTTGGCATAGTGAGCTGCTCCTTTATTCTCCCTTAAGATTATAGTAATGGGCCTTTGCAGATTTTTCCATACTGTGCATCCTGACATAAAGCTCCCTAAGTGCCTTTATTGCTCCATAAATCGAATCATCAAGGCCCTCTATATCCGAGCTTTTTTCAGGGATACCATTCTCAAGCCTGCCTATTTTTTCAATTAAAGCACCGGTTTCACCTCTGATAAATCCAATATCCCTGACAGATTTTTCCACGGCACTAATGCTTGACTCCATCCTGGCCGCGGTTTTTTCCAGAGCATCCATAATCTGCTTTTTTTCAGAGATGTAAAATTCAATCTCGTTGGCAAGGCCGCTCTCTTCTGTGAGCAGCCTTATCAGCTCTTTATTCTGACGCTCTGCCTCCTGTTCTGCCCGTTGTTTTTCTTTTTTCCTTTCCGTGATCCCGAAATCAAGATCATTGAGTTTTCTGGATGACAGATGGTTCTTGTGCTCAAGAGCCTCTATTGCAGACTGTAGAGATGCCCTCTCTTTGAGCATCTCGCCTCTTGTTAATTTCAGGAGATTTTTATTATCTGAAAACCTTGCAAACAAAGTTCTCTTTTTGTTTTCCAGCACTCTTTCCAGGTCATTGCCAGGCGGACCGGTCTTTTTTTCAGGTTCATCTTTATTTGACATGGCTATGCACCAGGATTATAGGGTTCATAACTCTTCTGAGCATATTCACCTTCTGATACCTCATCAGAGTCACTCTCTTCTGATTTCTCGTCAGAGTCATCTTCTTCTGATACTTCATCAGAGCCGTCTTCTTCTGATACTTCATCAGAGCCGTCTTCTTCTGATACTTCGACAGAGCCGTCTTCTTCTGATACTTCATCAGAGCCGTCTTCTTCTGATACTTCATCAGAGCCGTCTTCTTCTGATACTTCATCAGAGCCGTCTTCTTCTGATACTTCATCAGAGCCGTCTTCTTCTGATACT
>JADFYT010000049.1 GCA_015232935.1 Desulfamplus sp. | reverse complement strand
TGCTCAAGATACCAAGAGCCACCTTCTGGTTGAGCAGGTTATCCTCAACAAGAAGTATCTTCATGGATTGATCAGGCAGGGTTTCACGCGGCAGTGCTTTTTTTTGATCTGCTTTTTGATCTGGCCTGTAACCTTGCGGCACATCGACCCTTTTTTCAAAGCGTGCATTAAACCAGAATGTACTGCCCTCCCCCTCCTTGCTTTCAACTCCGGTCTGGCCACCCATCATGTGGGCAAGCTCTCTTGAAATGGCAAGACCAAGACCGGTGCCGCCATATTGTCGGGTTGTGGAGCTGTCTGCCTGGGAAAACGGCTTGAAAAGAGCGTCAACCCGATTTGCAGGGATACCGATACCAGTATCGCTGACAGCAAAACGGATCAATATTGACTCATCGTCTTCATCCTCACGGGCAATATTGATTGAGATACCTCCTTCATGGGTAAACTTGAGTGCATTGGTCAAAAAGTTCATAAGAACCTGTACTAACCGATGAGAATCGCCGTGAAGATATGGCCATACATCAGGTTCCATATCACACTTCACGTACAGCCCTTTTTCTTTGGCTTTTGAAGATATCAGGCTTACAGACGAGTTAAGAATATTGTTCAGGTTAAAATCAATGCAGTTTAAATCAAGCTTTTCCGCCTCTATTTTGGACAGGTCAAGAATGTCATTAATCAGAAGAAGCAGATTTTCCGAAGCTGACAGAACACTCTCTGCATAGTCTCGCTGATGTGGAGTCAAATCAGTTTCAAGAAGCAGGCGGGTCAGATTAAGTATGGGGTTCATCGGAGTGCGGATCTCATGGCTCATGGTGGCAAGAAACCTGCTTTTTGCGATGTTGGCAGCTTCAGCGATCTTTTTCGCACAAAGCAGCTCTTCTTCTATAAGCCGCCGTCCGGTAATGTCATCTATAGCCGCAACTGCCTGACGAGTTCCCTCGATCATGACAGGATTAACACTGAAACGTAGCCAGAGAAGATCAACAGTGCCGTCTGACGAACTTATCTGCGCGGCCATCTCCTCACCTTCAGTGGCCTGCCCATACTGGATGCATTTTTTGAGTGCGGTATAGAATCGACAAAGAGAGCAGTTTTCAGAATATCCGCAACCACGTCTGTTTTTATAGCTGTTGACACAGTTGATCATGTGGCCGCACCTGAATCCTTTGATATCAGAAAGATCCTTGCCAAAAAAACGACTTGCTTCCCGGTTCAGGTTGTTTATACAATATTGCGAGTCGACAATAAGAATAGCTATAGGAGCCGCGTCAAGAATATCCTGCAAGTTTGGATATTCAGCACCATGTAGCTCTTTTGCCTGCTTTCTGGCTGCAATATCAAAAAGTTCACTGGAATGACAGTATCTGATGGGTTCTGGAATTTTTTCATCATTTTTATCCATATCCATAACAACCTGTGCAACTACATTCCGGATTCCTTCCATAGCTTTCTGTGGAGTATTCGCAAGCCATATCAAGCCTTCAAATTCAATGCACAACCCGACATATTCACCATCATCTTCCGACCAGGCAACCATGTATGTGTATTTATCAATCTTCTGTGCCACGACTGTCCTCCACCACGGTATCATTTCCAATAACAGATATACCTTATCATGTGCTGTCATAAAAGTGAACAAGGAAGATAAGGAGCCTGGCCGCAACTGATTTCTGATTGAAACTCCCGAGTAATAATGTCTGATTGAAGCTCCTTAGTAATGAAATTCCTGAGTAATACAACATACTTTTATGGAATACTGTAATTTTACATCAGTTGACTTAACTCACGGGACTTGATACTTTCGACAAATAAACATTCATGGACTTTGTGGCATGTTTCATTTGCTGGTTTACACTTTCTTTAGAGCCTTTGACTTTTTAAACAGGCTCGTAACCTCATTCCCAATTTTCAGGGGATTTTCTCAAAAAAAGTGTAAACTACTTTTGCAGGTTATATGAAGGATGTCATATTTTTCATGAGAAAGAATTCACAATCCTTTGTACAATAAGGAAAGGTGTCCTTATGAACGCACAAGCACTAAAAAAAAGCGTAATGACTCAGGAAGAATATTTAGAGTTTGAAAAAACATCTGAAGAACGCCATGAATATTTTAATGGTGAAATATTTGCAATGGTGGGGGCAAGCCTGAATCATAACCAAATCAGCATGAATCTGGGTAGAGAGCTTGGGGTGCAACTTAAAGACTCTCCATGTCGACCTTTTTCAAATGACCTGAGAGTCAAGATACAGCATATCGACAAATATACCTATCCGGATGTCGTGATAGTCTGCGGGAATATTGAACTGGAAAAGAGCGGCGGCATGGAAACGCTGCTAAATCCGGTTGTCATCATTGAAATCCTGTCAGACTCTACCGAGTTGTATGACAGAGGCACAAAGTTCCACCATTACCGTCTTTTACCCTCATTGCGGGAGTATATCCTTGTCTCTCAACACTCCTGCCTTGTTGAAAAATATGCAAGAAGTGACGGAGGGCAATGGATTTATACTTCGTACGAGGAGATGGACAGGATAATGGCCATTGAGTCTGTTAAATGTGAGCTGATTCTTTCAGATATCTACTATCGGGTTGAATGGTGAAATTCACCGGTATTGTACAGGTATTATTTTTTTGACTATCAACTGAAGGCTGTCTCTTCCCTGCCAGGAGTTCAGATCAAGAGTGTAAACAACATCCACTATATCGCCCGAGTTGACAGGCAGCGGGTCACCAGGTTTATCAAGGGCATAAAAAAAAGCTGCCTTGACGCCATCAAGCAGCATTGAAAGATGAACAGGATTTTTTCCCATTACACGCACATCAGTCGCAACCATCCGGTCATTAAAAAGAGGGGACGGGAACCCCATTCCAAAGGGTTTTAACGACTCTATCTGGTAGTAAGTCTCAAGGTTTATCCGGCTATTCCCCAAACTGTTATTATTGTGATTGTCTATATAACCATTATTATTGTGGTTATTTGTAAAGCCATTATCATTGCGGTTTTGAGCAAAGCCGCTTCTATTATGGTTATCCGCAAAGCCATTATCATTGCGGTTTGACAAAATATCCCTGTCAGTGACCTTGAGCGACCCGTCAGTCTGAAGATATGGGGTTGTATCCTGCCCCGCAAGCTGCTCTGTCACAATATGCGGCAGCTCTTTTTTGAACAGGTCAATATCCTCCTTTCTGAGTTTGAACCCGGCAGCAGCCCTGTGGCCGCCATATGCGATAAAGAGCCCCGGGAATCTATCGTCAAATGTCTGGAGTGCATCCCTGATATGCAAGAACTGCCCTGCCCTTCCTGAGCCTGAAACAGCTCCATTTCCAATATCAGCAAGCATAACAACCGGGATTCCAAAATTTTCGGCAAGCCTTCCTGCCACAATTCCCTGAATACCCGGATGATTGTTTTCGCTGTAATGAACAAGAACGGGAAGGTTTGGATCAAGCGATTCCTTTGCTGCGTTGAACATCTTTTTTTCAAGCTGCTGACGTTCCTTGTTGAAGCCGTCCAGTTGCTGGTAAGCACAAGCTGTCCTGTCGGTTGTGCTCTCCAGCAGAAAATTAAGGGCGGTCAGTGCCTCTGATGTCATGCGTGAACTTGCGTTGATACGAGGAGCAAGCTGAAATGCTAAATATCCGGTATCAGCCTCTTTGGTATATGCCGGATATCCGTTATCCGTTTTTTTGCCGTTCAGTGCTACCTGCCAGCATGGCCTTGACCTGCGATTCATGAACTCAAGCCCCTTTTTGACAAAATATCTGTTGATAACTGAAGTGAGCGGAACCAGATCGGCAACAGTGCCAAGGGCAACATAGTCGAGCAGTTGATGAATCATCTGTTTTTGCCCGATTGTACACTCCATCTGTCGTGAAAGGGCGGTCATAAGAAGCCATGCTACGCCGCATCCCGCGATACGCGAGTCATACTGGCAGCTTTTTCTGTGAGGATTGACCACAGCAAAGGCAGCATCAGGGATGCCCTCTTTTGGAATCAGATGGTGGTCAGTCACGATTACGTCAATCCCGGCATCTGCAAGCCTTTTTATTCTTGCTCCATCAGAGGCTCCGGCATCTGCCGTGATGACGAGACCGGGGTTAATGGATATGATTTTATCAGCAACACTGTCTGTCAACCCATATCCATCATCTGTCCTGTGGCCTGTAAGACGGACAAGCCTTGAATCCGGAACATCAAACACATCATGCAAGGTTTCATACATGACTGCCATTGATGTACAGCCGTCAACATCATAATCTGTAAAGAGAAGTATGGTTTCATTATTACTTTGTATGGCATTGGCTATCCTTAGTGCGGCTTTTGTACAGTCCTCCATTGTGTCGGCAGGTTTTATGGCATCAAGGGTGAACTCGAATATGTTTTTGTCAAAAGTATCGGTTCTTCCGGCAATGATTCTTGCAACTACTTCCGGATATCCCTGTTCAATGCAGGTCGAATATACATCATGATTTATATCTCTGGCTTTTATTTGCATATATTTAAAACTCTCTGAATAAAGTTTGATTTTAACGCCGCCTTTTCGTGCCTGATTCAAGAAATATGTTGATTTTGTCGGCAATAGTGAAAAAAGGCTTTTTTACCCGCTCCATTACACTCTTGATTCTGCCCGTTCCACGAATAATTGACACATTTTTGGATTTCGTGATACAGGAATCCATGGAATTTTTAGCCGAATATGGATACGCGGGGCTTTTTATCTGCTCTTTTCTTGCTGCAACCCTTCTGCCTCTTGGTTCCGAGATTGTACTTGGCGTTCTTCTGGCAAGTGGCTGCAACCCCTTTTTGCTTGTGGGGATTGCCACGGCAGGCAATGTCATGGGGTCACTTGTGAACTATGGTGTCGGCATTCAGGGGGGCAACTGGATAATGACAAACATGTTCAGGCTTTCTGACATTGAAATCGCCTCGGCAGAGAGCAGGTTCAGAAGGTACGGCAACGGAGTACTTTTGTTTGCCTGGGTTCCTGTTGTGGGTGATCCCATTACTGTTGTGGCTGGAATTCTGAAAACCGATCTCCGGATTTTTATTTTGCTTGTCACTACCGGCAAGTTCCTGCGTTATCTTCTGGTTATGGCGGCTTCTGCATATATATAGAGATAGCCGTTACAACTTTACCATGAAAATCAATTCTGTTTTTAATGTTCAGGGGAGCCAGGAATATGAAGATGACCATTTAATCCGCTGACCGACCTTTTTTGAACTATACCATTGAAAAAAAATATTCAAACAGTTAACGTAAGTTTACGCAAAAAAATGCTGGCATCACAAACAAGAGAGAGTAAAAAACACGGGAGAGAGTAAAAAAAACAGCCTGAATCGACAAGGGAGAATAAAAAAAAATGGAAAAAAAGTTTATAATGACCGCTTTTGGCAAGGACAGACCAGGTATCGTGGCTGATGTTTCCGGAATAATATATGAAAACGGATGCAACCTTGAAGAGTCCCAGATGGGACTTTTAGCAGATGAGTTTACGCTGATTCTTCTGTTGTCAGGACAAGGAGAAATGCTTGAGGATAACCTTTACAGGGATTGCAGAAGGCTTGAAAAGGAAAAGGGAATTTCAGTCTTTATCCGGCCGCTTGATTTCAAGCAGCCTGACTACAAAATCAACGGCAATCGACACACTGTTTCTGTCGAGGGGATTGACCAGGCAGGCATTGTCTATAAAGTGAGCAAACTTCTTGCCGATAACAACATTAATATTATCACACTGAAATCTAAAACAAAGCCATCTCCTGAAAGCGGAACATCTCTTTACATGATGGATATTGAAGTGGTTTTTCCAGATGGTATCAAAACAGAGAGAATTGAACATGAACTTGAAATTATCGGGAAAAAACTTCATGTCGAGATATCGTTAGATTAGAATATTCATGGCCGTTGCCTGGCCACCCGAAATCATGAAAATCATAAAGAGGTGATTTTATGGCCAATTCAGAACAAAACAGCGAGCCAAAATATCTTGATGGCGATATCCTGATCAAAAACGGCAGAATTATAACCATCGATTCTCAAAACCGTATTATTGAAAACGGTGCTGTTTTATTAAAATCAGACATAATCTCTAAAATAGGTACAACATCTGAAATGGCTGACCTGAACGCATGCACTGTCATTGATGCCAAGGGCGGCATTGTGATGCCAGGGCTTGTCAATACCCATACCCATCTTCCAATGTCACTTTTCCGTGGATTTGCAGATGACATCTCTCTTATCACATGGCTCAATGACTACATGTTTAAACTTGAGGCACGCTATATTCATCCTGAAACCGTTAGGTGCGGAACCCTGCTTTCATGTGCCGAGATGCTGCTTTCAGGAACAACCACATGCTGTGACGGTTATTTTCATGAAGAATCAGTGGCCGAGGCTGTTTATACATCGGGTATAAGGGCGGTTCTTGGCCAGGGGGTCATTGATTTTCCGGCTCCAGGAGTTGTCAATCCGCTTCTAAATGTAGAAACGGCAACTAATTATGCCCGCAAATTCAAGAACAGATACTCCAGAATCACCTCTTCAATATTTTGCCACTCACCCTACACATGCTCAAAAGAGACACTTATAAGCTCCAAGCAGGCTGCTGTAGATGCCGGAGTTCTTTTTCAGATCCATGTCGCAGAGACACGATCGGAACGGGATCATATAAGGCAGCAGCATCTTAAAACAGTGGTAGAATATCTTGACAGCCTTGGAATTCTGGACAGCTCCACTCTTATGGTTCATGCGATATGGGTAA
Source organism: Desulfamplus sp. (assembly GCA_015232935.1). GTDB lineage: Bacteria > Desulfobacterota > Desulfobacteria > Desulfobacterales > Desulfobacteraceae > Desulfamplus. The sequence goes on along the minus strand of JADFYT010000049.1, from coordinate 4,792 downwards.
CAGACGCTGATGTTGAAATTATCAGGCAAAGGGGATCTTCAATATCCCACAACCCGGAAAGCAACATGAAACTTGCATCCGGCATAGCACCTGTGCTCGATTTTATCCGTGCCGGCATACCAACCGGTCTCGGAACAGACGGCAGTGCAAGCAACAACAACCTTGATCTGTTTATAGAGATGGATTCAGCGGCAAAACTGCACAAGGTTCACCGTTACGATGTTGGAGTCCTGGATGTGCTTTCAGTCCTCAGAATGGCCACAATAGAGGGGGCTCGGGCAATAGGTCTGGGGAAGATAACAGGCTCGCTGGAGATCGGCAAAAAGGCTGATATCATCATACTTGATACCCATAAGCCCCACCTGGTTCCAATGTATAATCCTGTATCACACCTTGTCTATTCCGCTACAGGCGCGGATGTAAGAGATGTGCTGATTGACGGGGAGATTGTTGTAAAAGACAGAAAGATCCTGACTCTTGACCTGGACAGCATTCTTGTAAAAGCCACTGAAATTGCGACACATCTTGTAATATGATCCGCTGGCTTTCAGATTTTTTTAAAATATACCCATGTACCGTTTGATTCCAATATCTGTTTTTGCCTGCTTTTTATGGCTTGCCCTTAAGCCCGATCTCTCACTTGCCATCCCTGAACTTACAGGTTTATCAGCTTTTATTGTGATACTGCTTGCCATTGCTCAGACAGATTTTGCTAAAAGAAAACAACAATTTCCCTGTAACGATCAAGCCCTGCACAGCACAACACCGCAACCCTGGTCTGCGGGTTTTATTCTGGTTTTCGCACTTGTTCTTCGCGTTATGTTCCTGTGGCACCCCCCTGCCCTGTCCGATGATATCTACCGTTACTGCCTTGATGGCATTATGCTCATCAACGGACATAATCCCTATGGACATGCCCCGCTTGATGTTTACAACTCCTTCCATGCAACAGATTTTCTTGTTCCCCTTGCGAACAATCCTGATCTTCCGGCAATCTATCCGCCCGCAGCACAGATCGTATTTGCAGCAGGTGCTTTTGCGGGCAAGATTACAGGCATGGTCACAGGCATGAAACTTGTGCTTGTTATGATGGATATTCTCTCTTGTGCCCTGATTATAGGCATTCTCAAAGAGATGAAGCTGCCGGTGTCGCGTGCAACCATTTATGCCTGGCACCCTTTGCCTGTGCTTGAAGTCAGCTCGTCCGGCCATATTGACGCGGCTGCGATATTCTTTCTTCTTATGGCTGTGTATGTTTCGCTTCATCATGAAATAAAAAGAGGTTATTGGTGGAATGGGGGGTACTGGCGAAATAGAAGTTACTGGTGGAGTGTTCTTGCACTTTCCGGAATAATCCCGGGGATATTCATGGGTTTGTCAATTTTAACAAGGTGGATGCCTCTGATGTTTCTTCCAGGCTTGCTGTTCATGCTCAGATGCACAAGAAGAAAAATCGCGGCTACAGGAGGCTGTGCGGTTCTTATGGGTCTTTTGACAACCCTGTTCTGGCCTGATATTGTCAACAGCATCAGTACACTCAATATCTATATTCAGAAATGGGAGTTTTCAGGATTTGTCTTCAGGATAGTGGAACAGAAAATTGAGGGTCATATTGCCAGACCAGGGGCTGGAGCACCTGTTTTGATTGCGGTAGTCTTTCTTTATCTTGCCTGCTCAATCTTTCTGAGGATTCTTAAAAATCATTCGTTGCAGGCAACAATGACCTCTTTTTTCATGGTCTCTCTTGCCTGGCTGATCCTGACTCCTACCCTTTACCCCTGGCATTCACTGTATCTTGTGGCATTTTTGCCCTTTTCTCTCAACATCGCCGGACTTGCACTTAGCTGGTCTGTGCTTCTTGCATATCAGGTATTGATCCCCTATAAAATCACAGGTCAGTGGACAGCAACAAATACAGTCCCGTTGATGATAGCAGGTGCTCCTGCCGCTGCTTTTGCCGGATATGTCATGTTCAGATATCCGCGGAAAACCCCGGTTCAGGAATAATCGCAAACCGCAAAATCAGGAGATTCATCAGTTGACACCTTCTCAAGGCACTCCCTTGTGTTTCGGGAACCTGATCAAAAAAGTGTCAACCGCTCAAAGTGACAATACATTCGGGTGTTCATGATTCGGGATGGAAAAATATCTCCATCCCTGCTTGATAAGATACAAAGGATCTCCAATGACTCAACTAAACCATCTCTATCGCGCAGGCAAGCGAGACTCCGCCTCCGCCACACAGCGTCGCCATTCCAAGATTCTTGCCTCTTTGCTTCATGGCATGTATCAAAGTCACCATTATTCTGCATCCGGTTGAACCCACAGGATGGCCAAGGCCGATGCCCGAACCGTTGACATTGGTGATCTCCCTGTCAAGTCCAAGCTCCTTTTCGCATCCGATATACTGGGCAGCAAAGGCTTCATTCACCTCGATCAGTTCAAAATCACCAAGTGCAAGGCCGCTTCTGCTCATCAGATTCCTCACAGCAGGTACAGGCGAAAGCCCCATAATGGTTGGATGACAGGCTCCCATGGCAGAGGCTTTTATTTTTGCTATAGGGGCAAGGCCAAGCTCTTTTGCTTTTTCCGCTGACATTATGAGCATGGCGGAAGAACCGTCATTTATTCCGCTTGCGTTGCCTGCTGTCACTTTTCCGGTTTTTGGAATAAATCCGGCAGGAAGTTTGCTTAATTGATCCATTGTTATTCCGGGCCTGAAATGTTCATCCTTATCAAAAATAATGGGATCTTTTTTTCTCCGGGGCACTTCTATGGGTACGATCTCCTCTTTAAATGAACCGTCATTTGTAGCCCTTTCAGCATTGTTATGGCTCCTGAGAGCAACTTCATCCATCTCTTCTCTTGATATCCCAAGGTGTTGAGCCACAAATTCAGCGGTATGGCCCATGATGTAGGGTTTGCCCATGAAATGGCTTGCGGGTGCTTCGGATGTGTTCAGGGGAGTATCTGCTGAAAACGGCAGGAGGTGTGACCCGCAGTGCAACGCATGAATCATGGCATCCACAAACTGCTGATCCTGAAGGCGGCATCCCCATCTGGCGTTTGGAACCGTATAGGGAACTCCGGACATATGCTCCACACCACCTGCAAGAATAACGTCAGCCATACCAGCCTGAATCATTGCCATACCGGAGAGCACGGCTTCCATTCCTGAAATACAAACCCTGTTTACAGTTGCCGCAGGTACTGTGTCCGGTATTCCCGCCATCAATGCGGCCACACGTGTCACATTCAGAGTGTCATGATGCTCCAGGCAGCAGCCATATCGAACATCATCAATTATCGCCGGATCAATACCCGCCCGTTTTATCGCCTCCTTCATGGTTACGCTTGCAATGAAAGCACCATTCAAGTCCTTAAGGGTGCCTCCAAATGCACCAATGGCGGTTCTGCATGCTGAAACGATAACTACATCTTTCATTTTTTTCTCCTCAAATTTACAAAATTAAAATTTTATTTCCATACTTTTTTTATAAAACTGTCGGGACAAACCTGTGTGCATGTCCTTACAGTTTCATGATTCGTTGTGGTCAAAAACCAACTCCCCCGCTCCGGCCGTGCCGGTTATCTGGAACCAAAAGAGTCTTCGGAAATATCGACAACAGAAGTGTCCCCTGCCATGATCACGCTCATCTTGCCAAGAGATACCGGCAGCACCGTGTTGATGAAAAACTGTGTGCTCTTGAGCTGGCCATCATAAAACGAAATATCTTTGTTGTTGGGCTTGCCTTGAAGCTTTTCGGTTGCAACAATAGCTCTCCATAAAAGCATCCATGCCATAAGCGTGTCCCCTGTAACATCAAGGAAGGGGTGGGCGTTGGAAAAAGCATTGGATATATCTCCGGATTTTATTTTTTCAATAAGATTCATGGCCACTTCCTTTAATTTTGTGACATTGAATTCAAGTTTATCTGCAAAATCCTTGAGACTGCCAGTTTTTCTGGCATCTTCAATACTCTTTTGCACCTCGTCCAGAAGATCCTTGAAAGATTGCCCGTTATTAAGCCCGAGCTTGCGACCCAGCAGATCCATTGCCTGTATCCCGTTTGTCCCTTCAAAGATCTGCGTAATCTTGCAATCCCTTAAAAGCTGTTCCTGGGGATATTCAGTTGTAAAGCCATATCCTCCAAAAACCTCCACCCCAAGGCTGCACATCTCAAAAGCCCTGTCAGTGACATACCCTTTTGCTACCGGTATCAAAACATCAATAAGGCCCTTGTATCTTGCCTTGTCTTCAGGTTTTGCACTGATATTTACCATATCCTCCATAAGACCGGTATAAAAAAGAAGACTTCTCATGGCTTCAGAAAAGGATTTCATTGTAAGCAGCATGCGCCTTACTTCTGGATGTTGAATAATAGGTACGCCAGGAGCATTCCTGTCTTTTGCATTGATGCTTTTGCCCTGAATCCTCTCTCTTGCATAGTTCAATGCATTCAGATATGAGGCTGATGCACATGAAAATCCCTGCATTCCAACATGAAGACGGGCCTCGTTCATCATTACAAACATGGCACTCATTCCCTTGTTTTCCTGTCCTAAAAGAGTACCCCTGCAGATACCCCTGCTGCCCAGGGCCATTGAGCAGGTCGGGCTGCCGTGGATCCCCATTTTCTCTTCAATACCTGTGCAGACGATATCATTTACTTCCCCAGATGTTCCATCATCATTTACCCATATTTTAGGGACAAGAAACAGTGATATTCCGGCAGTTCCCGCAGGAGCACCCTCTATCCTTGCAAGGACAGGATGGATAATGTTGGGAACA
>JADFYT010000048.1 GCA_015232935.1 Desulfamplus sp. | reverse complement strand
TGCAACCGTTACTATTTTAAGCAGGCTTCTTAGAGAAAAAAAAATTGCCATTACTCCTGATGAGGCAACTGTCATGGCATTGGGTATTTATGAAGATACCGGATCATTTACCTACTCATCAACTACTGAATCAGATTTTTTAGAGGCGGGCTTTCTTGTCTCCCGCGGGGCATCTATCAATACAATTTCAAGCCTGATTACCCGTGAAATCAGTACAGATCAGGTCACATGGCTCAATGCGCTTCTAAATGAAATCACATGCCACAGAATTAACGGCTTTGATATTCACATATCAACAATATCCTCTCCTTCATATATTTCTGATCTTGCATCCATTGTTCAGAAGGTTGTAAAAATTGAAGATATCAATGTCTTCTTTGCCATTGTCCTTATGGAAAGCAAAATAACTATTGTGGCAAGAAGCCGAATTGATGAGGCAGATGTCGGACAGATACTGTCAGCTTTGGGAGGCGGAGGACATGCCTATGCGGCATCAGCTAAAATTACGGACAAAACATTGGCCCAGGTAGAACAGGAGGTTCTTGGCGTAATAAGAGAAAAAGTGCGTGCGAGACAAATGGTTCTGGAACTTATGTCGTCTCCGCCAATAATAATTGATGCCATGGTTCCATGCAAAAAAGCAAGCAGGGTCATGACAAGGTACAATATAAACGCCCTTCTGGTTTCAGAGGGAAACACTCACAATCTGGCAGGCTATATTTCACGACAGGTTATTGAAAAGGTGCTTTATCACAATCTGGATCACCTTCCGGTCAGGGAATATATGTCAACAGAGGTGTCAGCCATATCTCCGGACGCAGATATTCTTGAAATACAAAACAAGATAGTTGAAGGAAAACAGCGAATCCTGCCGGTTATACGTAACGGAGAGGTTATCGGGGTGATAACCCGCACAGATCTTTTCAATTTTTTGCTCTCATACGGAAAAAACAACCGGATTGCCGCTGACAGCAGAGAGGAGAAGGCTATCCGTCATGCCAGAAAGAGAAATATTGAACCTTTTCTCAGAGAGCGGCTTGAGCCCACAATTCTTGATCTTTTAAAGGACATTGGCAGAGCCGGTGACCAGATAGGGTTGGGCATTTTCGTAGTTGGAGGATTTGTAAGGGACCTTCTTTTATACAGGGAAAGCTATGATATCGATATTGTTGTCGAAGGTGACGGAATTACCTTTGCAAGACAACTTGCCGCAATGAAACAGGGCAGGTGCAATACCCATCCTGAATTTGGGACGGCAATGGTTATTCTGCCCTGTGGATTTAAAATTGACGTGGCATCAGCTCGGCTTGAGTACTACAATTACCCCGCGGCTCTTCCAACCGTGGAGATGAGTTCAATAAAACTCGATCTGTTCCGCCGTGACTTTACCATAAACACTCTGGCGATCCGTTTAAATATGGATGGATTTGGAACTTTGATTGATTTTTTTGGCGCACAAAGAGATCTCAAGGACAAAACAATCCGGATTATCCATAATCTAAGTTTTGTCGAGGATCCCACACGGGTATTCAGGGCAATAAGATTTGCCAACCGTTTTGGTTTTTCAATAGGCAAGCTCACTTTAAGCCTTATCAAAAATGCCATTAAACTCGATTTTTTCAAAAACTTGAGCGGCTCAAGGGTTTTTTCCGAGATAAAGCAGATTCTGGAGGAGGAAAACCCAATAACCGCTATAGAGTGTATCAGGGAATATCAGCTGGACAGGGTTATTCATCCTGAATTTTCCATAGAAAAGGAGACTCTCAATCTTCTGGCATCTGTCAAAAAGACCTTGGCCTGGCATGACCTTCTCTATCTTGATGTGGAATACTTGAGGTGGTCTGTCTATTTCATGGTTATGATGAAGCGTTTGCATATAAGAACATGTGAGGATATATGCAATAAATTTCAGTTGCCCCCGCGCCAGGCGAGCATAGTTCTGCGTGACAGGCTCAGAGCTGATGACAGGCTCTATCTTCTTGAGAAAAGCATTGCGGAAAAAAGCATGTCTGAAAATCCCCTGCCGGAAAAAAACCCACCAACTGCTGAAAAAAATATAGCGGAAAAGAGCCTGCCGTTTAAAAACAGCGACCTTTGCAACCTTCTTTCTATATTTAAAACAGAACTTGTCCTTTATATGATGGCCACAGCAAAAAAAGAGGACGCAAGAAAGGCGATCTCCTTTTTCTACACTCAACTTAAAGATGTCAAGGTTTCTATCAGGGGCAGAGATCTTATTAAGATAGGCTTAAAGCCAGGACCTGAATATAAAAATATTATACAGGCTGTACTTGATGCAAAACTTGACGGGATAGTAAATACAAGAGAAGAGGAGCTTGCCTTTGTAAAAGCTATAACCAAAGAGGCGGGCATCTCCAAAAACAAACATAACAACGGAAATTGAGGATTTTGAATATTCAATATGAAAAATGCAGATATCTTAACAGGAATTACAACAACAGGCACTCCTCATCTTGGAAATTATGTAGGAGCTATACGGCCCGCAATTGAATCAAGCAAAGAAGAGAACAAAACATCTTATTACTTTCTTGCCGATTACCACGCTATTATCAAGTGCCAGGATCCGGCAAGAATACGTCAATCCGCTCTTGAAGTTGCTGCCACATGGATTGCAATGGGACTTGACACTGAAAAATCAATATTTTACCGCCAGACTGACATTCCTGAAATACCTGAACTTACATGGATTCTCACCTGCATGACATCAAAAGGACTGATGAACCGGGCACATGCATATAAAGCGGCTGTTGACTATAATGAGACAGAGCAAAACGATCCTGACAAGGATGTCACAATGGGGCTTTTCTGTTATCCAGTATTGATGGCGGCTGACATTCTTATGTTCAACGCAAGAAAAGTGCCGGTCGGCAAGGATCAGATTCAGCATATCGAGATGACAAGAGATATTGCAGGCAGGTTCAACAACCAGTATGGAGAGCACTTTATCCTTCCGGAGGCTGTTGTGGATGAAAAAAGTGCTGTTCTTGCAGGGCTTGATGGCAGAAAGATGAGCAAAAGCTACAACAATACCATTCCTCTGTTTGAATCCGAGAAAAAACTTCGCAAGCTGATAATGAAAATCACAACAAATTCACTTGCACCGGAAGAGCCAAAAGATCCTCAAACCTGCACCCTGTTTGCCATATACAAAGCATTTGCAAAGGCGGACGAGGTAAAGGCAATGGAGAAAAGATACCGCAATGGCATTGCATGGGGAGTCATGAAACAGGAGCTTTTTGAATACCTCAACGAAATACTCAAGGAACCAAGAGATATATACAGCAGGCTTATTGAAGCTCCGGGTGACCTGGATGCCATCTTGAAACAGGGTGCCATGAGGGCAAGAGAGTATTCTGTCCCGTTTCTCGAAAAAATACGGAAAGCTGTGGGGATAGATTCGCTGTTCTAAGATATAGTTCAAAATTCAATCTTTTTATCTCTAATAGGACACTAGTTGACTTGCAAAGGGTCTGTCTAACCAAAAGACTTTTCTGGAAGTCTATAATAGGTACCTCTATAGAATGCCAGTTTCTTTGCATAGGGTTCCAGTGTTGACAGAACCTTTAGTTTTTCAGCTTCCGAAACCGGTGTCAGCGGACATCGGACAGCATATCGTGAATCTGCCACAGGTCAAGATAGTACATCCTGTGCTTCGCTGTTTCTGCCACTGGTACGAAGAACTCCTTCACCGCCCAACCCTACAATTGACACTTTTTGTCCTGTGTTGCCAGGATTTCTTGATTCGATCATCTTTTTACCTCCTTTTCATGGTAAAGATGACAGGCCACCAGATGATGGGTAGAATTAGAATTAGAATTTCCAGTATATTTCAGCGACTCTTTAACTATATCCAGTGAATCTTTAACAGCATCCAATGAATCCTTAACAACGTTCAATGATTCATTGTCAGAATTTAATAACTCTGACGAATATTTGAGAATCACAGCCTCAGAAGGTTCAAGCCGCGGCTCCTGATGCTTGCAGATATCCATCACATATTCGCAACGGGTGTGAAATCTGCATCCTTCAGGCGGATTAAGAGGAGATGGCACCTCTCCTTTGAGAATAATTCTCTCTCTGGTGGACTTGGGGTCAGCTACAGGAACGGCAGACAGAAGAGCCTTTGTATAGGGGTGCATCGGATGGTCGTATATTTTCCCGGCATCGGCCATCTCCACGATCTTTCCAAGATACATAACTGCAATATGGTCAGATACATGGCGTACAACCGCAAGGTCGTGAGAGATAAACACAGATGTAAGCCCCATATCCTTCTGTAGTGTCAGCATAAGATTTAGTATCTGGGACTGAACAGAGACATCAAGGGCAGAGACCGGCTCATCACAAATCAGCACTTCCGGTTCAAGGCTTATTGCCCTTGCAATGCCTATACGCTGACGCTGGCCTCCGCTGAACTCATGCGGAAACCTTGTAATGGCCTGTTCGGAAAGCCCCACCCGATCTAATAGTTTTACAATCTCTCGTCTGCGTGAGGAGCTGTTACCTGAACCTCTAATATCATTACTCAACCGATTGTGAATAATATATTTCTCCTCAAGAATCTCCCCGACTGTATGACGGCTGTTCAATGACTCAAAAGGATCCTGAAAAATCATCTGCATCCTGAGGCGGAAGGATTTTAGCTTTTTTCCCGTTGCACCGGTTATATTCTGGCCATGAAGCTTTACACTGCCGCCAGACAGCGGGTACAATCCCATAATGCACCGGCCAAGCGTGGTCTTTCCGCATCCTGATTCGCCCACCAACCCCAGAGTCTGCCCCTTTCTCACATCAAAAGAGACATCATCAACTGCATGGACAACACCCTGCTTCCGAAGAAAAATCCCCCCATGAACAGGAAAGTGTTTTATCAGGTGCATTACCTGCAAAATGGGTATATCCTCTATGGCAGACTCTCCTTTCATATCATCTTGAACCAAAGTTTCCATTCCCTTCTATGCTCACCGCAAAATCCAAAACCTATTAACTCAAGACCCGTTTAGATATGGCAACTATGTGATTTAAAAATATCAGGTTGTGTTGACATTTTCTATAGACCTAATGCTTCTTCAAGTTTAAAGTGTCGGGTGGAATCTCAGGTCATTCAATATCCCCGGTGTTGTCTTACCCGACAGTTAAACCTTGAAGGAACACTAATATGTTTTAATACTTATGACAAGCAACAAAATGACCTTTCGCAGGCTCGGTTTCCAGGGGCACTGCAGAACGGCATATCTCCATCACATGGTCGCACCGGTTGCTGAAACGGCAACCTGACGGCATCTTGTCCAGAGATGGAACCTGCCCCTTTATGGTTGGAAGAGTGCTTTTGGGAGTTGTGGCAAAACCCGGAATGGATTTAAGCAGCCCCTGAGTATATGGATGCACAGGATTACTGAACAGATCAGGAACTGCTGCCCTTTCCGCCACCCTGCCCCCATACATCACAACAGCATCATCACAATTTTCGGCAATAACACCAAGATCATGAGTGATAATAATTACTGACATCCCAAGTTTTGCCTGAAGGTCATTTATCATATCAAGAATCTGTGCCTGTACTGTAACATCAAGTGCTGTCGTTGGCTCATCCGCAATAAGAATATCAGGCTTGGATGACAGTGCCATGGCAATCATGACCCTTTGACGCATTCCGCCGGAAAGCTCATGAGGATACTGGCGTATAACCTTATCTGGACTGGCAATGCCGACCTGGGCAAGCATCGAGATTGAAGCATTATCCATGTCGTGACTCTTCATCAGGGGAAAATGAAGCTGATATACCTCATTCATCTGCACGCCTATTTTCTGGACAGGATTGAGTGCTGTCATGGGCTCCTGGAATATCATGGATATCTGTCTGCCGCGAATTTTGTGCATCTCACCCTGTTTACCCATAAGAGGAACCATATCTTCGGATTTAAACTCAATGGTTCCTGATTCTATCCGGCCTGAAGGTTTGGGCAGAAGTCCCATGATGGCAAGAGCGGTTACGCTCTTGCCGCAGCCAGACTCTCCAACAATGCCAAGTGTGGCTCCCTTTTTCAACTTGAACCCTGCACCGTCAACAGCTTTGACCCTGCCTTTTTCAGTCTCAAAAGAGACAACAAGATTACTCACATTCAAGATAATATCACTTGTTGCCGTCAACTTAGCTTTGCTCTCATTTATCATTTGGACAGCTTATCATTCCCGCCGGACTGATTAGCGTTATCACCGGAAGATGCGGGTTTGAATTTTTCATCAATTATGGTCACAGGCTCGAACATGGTGCCATTTTTCATGGCCTGTTTTGTCTCTTCATATATTTTCTGATCAAACCAGAAAAGTCCCCCGGTCATTGATCCAAAGGGGTCAAAAAGATCTTCTGATTTCCTGGTGCCGTTATTTGAGGGAAGTTTTAGCCAGCGCCAGTACCCATGGCGGACATATGGCACCATGAATGTCGGGACAAAAGACGCCTGTTCGTGAATCAAAGACTGAATCTTGATTGAAAGTTCAATGCGTTCTTTCTCGTCAAGACTCTCTCTGTACCGATCAATAAGGCTGTCTATCTCAGGGTTGTCTGTATTGGTTATGTTATTGGTCTGAACCTTATGGGCATTTACCGAGTGCCACCCCTCCCAGTAGGATGGTCTCATGCCTGTACTCCATCCCATCCATGCCACATCATGCTTTTTTTCCAGAACGGTTTTAAAAGCGGCTGTGCTGTCCAGCTGCTGAAGCTTAAGCTCCACACCAGCTTTTAATGCCTCCTCCTTTAAAACAACAAGTCTTGGAGTATGCTCCTCAAAGCCATAGGTGACCTCCACGGAAAAACGCATCTGGCCATTCTGCCATATGCCGTCACTGCCCCTGCTCCATCCGGCATCTGTCATAAGGGACTCGACTGTACCGATATTAAATGGTCTGGCTTTTATTTCACGATTGGTGTAGGCACCATATCCTACATATGCCTGATCCAGTCTGAAATAGTCCCCCCTTAGAACATTGTCTATAACCTTCTGCACATTCATGGCGTGAGAAAATGCAAGACGAACCCGCCTGTCAGCAAAAATCGGCTTGTCCTCATTGAGCCACATGCCGGATGCTGAACGCTGGGTATCATTAAAAAACCATATCTTTTCCACATATCCTTTATTAAATACATCAGTATTGGCTCTTTCATACCAGTAATTGGGCATGGTAAGGCCAAACATGTCGATCTCGCCCTTTTTAAAATATTCCCAAAGCATATTAAAATCTCTTACTACAGTAAAATTTACCCGGTCAACATTAAACCTGTTTTTAAAGTACCTCAGATTCTCTCCCCACCAGAGCTTCTTTCGCTTGAAGTTTATATATTTTCCTTTCTTGAAGTCATCTATCTGGTATGTACCTGTATTTGGGACAATTTTCCAGTTGTACTCATTGACAAAATCCTTGTTCAGTGTCCCGAAATAATGGCGTGGAACAGGTGCTATTCCTACCGTCAGATATAGATCAGGCTTGGCTTTGGTACTCTTGACAGAAAGGGTATGGTAATCATGAACAGTTACAGACTCAATCTCTTTGGTATAGTAATCATTATACCAGGGTGCAATTATATGCTCTGAACGCATAAACTCCAGGGTATAGGAAAAATCCCATGCTGTGACAGGAACACCGTCAGACCATGTCGCATCTTTATTGAGCCTGAAGTACATGGTCTTTTTATCCTTGTCAAATGCCCAGTGAGTGGCAAGTTCGGGAATAATGTTCTCTGTATCCGGGTGGATATTGATAAGCGACAACTGGTTATCAAGAATAGCACTTCTAAAACTTCCGTTGGAATCAGGCCCTACCGTGCGAAAAGTCATGGGAAAACTCAATATTGCAGAGTGAAGGGTTCCTCCCTTTACGGCATTATCAGATGATATAACAGGGTCAGTATCGTTGGTGAGCCATTCAATTCCATCAGGAAGGGGTATTGAGGCAGACAGAGGTGTGACGGTTTTGCCTTCTGAACCTGTCAGCTTTCCTTCCGGGTCTGTCAGCTTGTCTGCCGAATCTGTCAGCTTTCCTCCCGGGTCTGTCAGCTTGTCTGCCGAGTCCCGCACCCCGCTATTTTTGGATGCCTCGCTCTTTTTGGGCACACCGTTTTTTTCAGGTAATCCACTATTTTTAGAAGAATTTTTGTCTTCACCGCAACCGATCAAGCAAACTATAAATAAAGCGACCGTTATAATTGTAAAAATAGACCGCCAACAAACGATATGTCCCGTTTTCATAAGTTCTCCGCTTTATAAATTCTTCGCGTTATCAATTATTTTGCAAAGCATCAATGGAGGGGGAAAGTATTTCATAGGCATTTTGAACAGTATCAGTTCCATATCTCCTCTCAAGACGCCGTATAATAAAATGGCCCCTTGCCATATCCTGAAAATGGTCAATAAACAAAGTGTTGATCAAAGCCCCTCCTGCTGCTCCAATTACAGGCAGTGCCTGGGAAACGGCTTTTTCCGAAACCTGGACACTGAATCTTTCTGATATCTGGACAACAAAACGCAGCAAAGCAGGACTTCCTTTGATCATGCCTTTCTCTGCAATATACTCCGCAGCATTTGCCAGGGAAGATGCCAATGCCGCACGTGCCACAAAATAGGCCGATTCATAAGCATCGTCAATGCTGTTTGACACCCCTCCACCAAAGGCAAATACCTCCATACAGGCAAGCCTTGTTTCAATCGAGGAGATCAGTTCCCCTTCGCTTCTTGCAATATCTGCAATGGAACGAAGCATTATGGTTGTAGATACTGGAAGTTCCAGAGCAAGTGCGGCCAAACCAAAAAAACCGCTTATACCACCGGTAGTTCCCACGGCAAGTTTATGCCAGATGTTTGAAGATTGTCGGTACGGCTCTTCATTCAGAGTAAAGACCGCTGTACTTACAGCCCTGGATAGTGCAGAGTGGGTAATATGCCCTACCTTCTGTTTCCAGTTCTGAGGCAGCATTTCAAATCCCTTTTCAATGGGAGTTCCAAGAAAACTGGTAAACTTGGCTGCAAGTCCGGGATTTTCCAAAAGCCATTTAGCTCTTTCCAAAGCCTTTAAATCATCAGCTTCAAAGTTCATATTGCCTCCGGTATCGAAAGGGATGAAAAATCATTTACATGACTATTCTAATAATAATTGTGCTGCTATAATCTCTATTTTTTTGTAAATGCATCTGCGGATTCAGCAATGGTTTTAGCCGCTTTATCGCATATTACTGTCAGTTCTGAATCGGTCAAGCCAAGCAAATCGGCTGATTGCATGTCAGAAAACTCTGGTACATCCTTGTTAAAAAAACCATAGCCTATCTTGTAGGAGAGCTTGTCAGCAAGATTTACAATCAAAACCTCTTTTTCTGTCTTCTCATCAAATTTATCCCATTCATGCAAACTTGCAACATCAACAAAATCCTTGCTAAAACCCCATTTGTTCAAGAGAGCTCCCCCAAAACTTGCGTGAACCTCAAAAACCGAGGCTATCAAATCATTAATATCAAGTTGTGATGACTCGGTTATATTTTCTCCAATATTTTTTATCAGCAAAGTGGCTCCGACATCATGGATAAGGCCCTTTACATATGCCTTTTCATATCCCACAGAAGAGACTTTTTTTCCTATTTCTCTTGCACAGTGTGCAGTTGCAAATGAATGCATCCATACTTTATCCATCAAGTTTTTAATAGAACTGTTCTTTGTGTCATAAAGCCCCTTGTTCGCGATTGAAGATACAATGCTATGGGTAGCATTAATACCCAACCTGTTGATCGCTGTTTTTACATCCTTGGTCTTTTCAACACCCCCGTAAAAAGGGGAGTTTGCAGCGACTATAAGCTTTATTGATATGGCAGTATCATTTTCAATCAGTTTTGCCATATCAGAAGCGGATGCATTGGGCCTGCTTACAAGATTCTGAAGTTCCTGGACGATATTAGGCAGAGCCGGCAACTCTACCTTGCCATTTTTGAATCCCTCAATCGCATCAGAAACCATCTGGGACATGGTTTTTTCTGTCTGAGGAGCCTTGTCAATATTAAGTTCAAAACCCAGTTTTCTTATTTTTTCTATGATAACAGACCTGTTAAAAGGTTTAACCGCGTAATCATCACATCCTGCCATATAGCAGGAGATAACAGTCTGTTTGTCTGCATATGAAGTGAACATGATTACCTTGACCCTGTTCTGTTTCGCAATTTTTTTCCTGGTCTCAAAGGCTCTTACAGCTTTCAAGAGGTCAATGCCGTTCATACCTGGCATTGATATATCTGATATCATGACTTGAAATGGCTCTGATTTCTCGAATGCTTTTTCAAATGCTTCAAGAGCCTCCCGGGCTGTAGCAAAAATATCTAACTGACCAAGGTCATCGAGCATTTTAGACAGTATTTTCCGACTAACAGCCTGGTCATCTGCAATAAGAATTTTCACTTCTGAGTATTTCCTTAGAAAAGCTCCCTAACCATTTCAGAGGCGTATTCCCTTAAAAAAGCTCCATAGCCATTTCAGACCAAAGCTCCAGATTAAAACCCGGACAGCTTTTTTTGAAGCAAGTTGCTGTAGCATTCTCTTTAAAAAGCGCCTCTGTCTTGATCCACCTGAAATCTACAAGCTCTTCTCCAGGAGAAAAGACACCGGGTGAACCCGCCATTATTCTAAAAACCACTCCAAAATGTACCTTTCCAACATCAGTCAACTCCTCATTGACAGTTCCTATCAATACAGGCAGAGAGTCTTGAAGAGGTCTTGAAACAAGCTCCTCGTCAAGTTCCCTTGACATGCCCGCATAAAGCAACTGCCTGAAATCAGGTTCTTTATCATGCGAATAAAAGTTATCCAAAGGGTTAATGTGGCCGCCAATTCCAATTGACCAAAGATCATGAAGGCGTTTTTCGCTGCCCTTTCTTTTGTAAATGGCTGTGAGATTTGCGTTATCTGCCTGAATCAGAATATAGGGAATGATCTGCTTGAATCGACTGTCTGTTTCAGCGACAGAACGATCAAGCCAGTGCAGCCGGAAGCCAGGCTTCAGGAAATCAGAAAAAAAAGCATCCTCCCCCATCTTTATCGCAGCTCTCCTTGCTACCCACTCCAGTGGAAAATCAGCTCTCCTTATACACAGCACTTTCTCTTTACACTCAGGTTTTATGTGAGCACTTTCAGGAGCAACATTGTCCTGCTGTAGCAAATCAGCCATATCAATAATTTGAATGCCCTGATTATTATCATTCATGTTTTTACAGTCAATGACAAAGATGATATGGTACGGTTTATTGATTCAGGTGTGGATGGAATTTTTACTGACTATCCGCAGACTATGAAAAAAATATTGAATTTAGGAATGAGTCCTAAACGAGCATGATTAACATGTATCAATCACCCCCAAATATAAAAATGATAGTCATTTTCACGGTAAATAAGATATCCATTTTAAAATTCTATATACGCCGCCATTCAAGCTCGGTGTGTCTTGAAATGAGCAGGTTATCTTAAAACAGATTCCCTGGTAAACAAACCACTCCTGAATCTTTGATGCAAAGAGGCTTTAATAAACCTTCATGGCCATTATGCGGCCACTCCGAATTACGAAAACAATAATGCATTTTCAGAGTAAAGCTTTAGGGA
>JADFYT010000486.1 GCA_015232935.1 Desulfamplus sp. | reverse complement strand
ATATATTTTGGAAGATTGTCGCTGCCCAGATGTTTTTGCTTGATCAAAAGAAGGTCAATACCAAAACGTTTGGCATCTTTGCGGATCTCTTTAGCCTCCTCCATGTTTGTTGGATATACAGGGCCATCCATACCAAAACGGGTAAATATACATTCAGTTTCATCAATAAGTGCCTGAGCTGCTGACAGAGGCATGAACTGGGTCAGATCAGTTTTGCCAAGTCGGGGGATAAAGTTGAGTTTGCCATCAGAATAGAGTCCTGCTCCACCAACGCCGGAAAGTATATTGCATGGCTCGCACTGCACACACTTTTGAAGGTTATGGTTTGGGCACTTTCTGGAAAGGGGCTTTTTTCCCTTTTCAATCATCAGCACCTTAAGCCTGGAGTGTTCCATCAGATAATAGGCAGAAAAAAGCCCTGCCGGTCCGCCCCCAACAATAATAACATCAAAATTCATGCTGTATTATATCCTGTCTTTGTTTGTATTTATCCTCATGAGAAGCTATCTGGTTGCGTTGAAATGTCAACAGAACCTGATTAATTATGTTTTAAGTGGTTAAATTTATTACACAGATTGATGGTCAAGTCAATTTTATATTTAAAAACACTGTTCATAAAGATATTTTCACGATAACATGCATCTATTGCAGAGTGTTTTTTGATGAAAAATGAAAATCAGGGAGACAAACTCAAGTGCGTATAATAAGATTTTTAGACCACAAGGACAATGAGTGGACAGGAGCTGATAATATGGATGGTTCAGCTTCAATAATCACTGGAGATATAATTGGCGAATTTAATCGAAATATACCAGGAGATTTCAGGGTTACGGATAAAAAAATAAAAATCAGGACAATATTGGCACCATTGAAGCCGGTTGCAGTTTTATGCATAGGGCTCAACTATAAAATGCACGCTGAAGAGACAGGAATGGCTCTTCCTGAGTATCCGGTGCTCTTCATGAAAAATCCGGCAGCTGTGACAGGGCCATATTCAGATGTTGAGATTCCAGTATCATGCCTTGATCCCCTGCAGGTTGATTATGAGGTTGAGCTTGGTGTCGTTATTGGCAAATCAGGAAAAAATATCAAGGCAGAAAAGGCTATTGATCATGTATTGGGATATACCTGTGCAAATGATGTGTCAGCAAGGAGATGGCAAAAAAGTGCAGGCGGTGGCCAGTGGGTCAGGGGCAAAAGTTTTGATACGTTCTGTCCGTTGGGGCCGGCTATAGTAACAGTTGATGATCTGCCTGATCCCCAGAATCTTGAGCTTGCATGCAGACTTAACGGAGAGATTATGCAGAATGGATCAACTTCTGACATGATTTTTCCTGTTGCAGAGATAATCTCGAAGCTGTCACAGAGCACAACTCTTCTGGCCGGTACAATAATACTTACAGGCACTCCAAGCGGTGTTGGTTTTGCCAGGACCCCTCAGGTTTATCTCAAGCCTGGTGATATTCTGGAAAGCAGTATCAGCGGGGTTGGAAAAATGGTGAACAAAGTGGTATCAGAACAGTGAAAATAGCAGGTATTTTGATTTTCAGAGTTACAGACCATATTTTTTAAGTTTCTGGTTCAGCCCGCTCTTTCCTATTCCGAGAATATCAGCGGCCTTGGTCTGGATATTGCCCGCCAGTGCCATAGCTCTTTGGATCATTCTTTTTTCCACGGCTGTCAGAGTCTCATTAAGGCCGGCATTTTCAGGGATGCCCTCCAGATTCAACTGAGAGCCGATATTTTCAGTAATACCTTCCAGATTCAACCGAGAGCCGGTGCCTTTGCAAATTTGAGGTGGAAGGTCAGCAGGGGTGATAAGTTTGCCGGATGATAAAATCACCGCTCTCTCAATCAGGTTTTCAAGTTCTCTGACATTGCCTGGCCAGGTATAATCAAAAAGCATCCTGGCAGCATCGAGACTTACCCCCTCTAATGATTGCTGGGAAGTGCCGGGTGCTTCTCTTTCATGGGAATATTTCTGGATTAACTGGTTGGTTAATAGAG
>JADFYT010000485.1 GCA_015232935.1 Desulfamplus sp. | reverse complement strand
ATGGATCAGAATCAGAAACAACAGTCGCTCTTGCTGATCATGAAACAGTCACTCTTTCTGATCATGAAAAAGCCTGGCTGGACGCACATCCTGTTATAAGACTCGCACCTGATCCTGAATTCAGACCCATCGAGTTTTTTGACAGAAACGGCAATTACTCGGGCATTGCGGCGGACTACGCAAGGCTTGTTGAAGAAAGACTTGGAATCAGATTTCAGGTTGTACGCACTGCCAACTGGGATGATGTAATTTCAAGAGTCCAGCAACGGGAAGTGGATGTTCTTGGAAATGCCGTTAAAACTCCTCAGAGAGAGACCTATTTGAAGTTTCCGGAACCATACCTTAAAGTTCCGTCAGTCATCATTGTAAGAAACAGTGTCAAGGCAAATCTCGCCCTGGATATGCTCAAAGGGATGAATATTGTCATGGTCTCAGGTTACGGCTATGTTGATATTATCCGAAACAGATATCCGGAACTGAATATTGAGCTTGTACCTGAACTGAAAACCGCCTTGAGAAAAGTCTCTTTTGGAATGGCAGATGCCTTTGTAGGAGATCTTGCAACCGCAAGTTTTTATCTCGAATCTGAAGGGATCACAAATTTAAGGCTTGCCGGAGAGACAGATCCGCCCAATATCTCAGGATTTGCTGTCAGGTCAGACTGGCCTGAACTTGCTGCTGTTCTGGAAAAAGGGGTATCCATGCTCACGGAACAGGAGAAAAAAGAGATTTACAACAGATGGATTCACCTCTCCTCTGACCCTGGTCTGAGCATGGCAGAGGTCACAACCCTGATGCTGGTTGTCGCGGGAGTTGGTTCACTGTTGATCGCGGGATTTTTGCTCTGGAACCGGATGCTCAAGCGTATGGTAAGGATGAAAACCGAAGAACTCAGAAAAGAGATTGAAGATCGAAAGCGGGCAGAAGACGCTCTTGCAAAAAATGAAGCTCATCTTCGCACACTGCTCAAAACAATTCCTGACCTTGTATGGCTAAAAGATCCAGATGGAGTATATATCGCCTGCAACGCAAGGTTTGAACGCCTTGTCGCCATGAAAGACAAGGATATATTCGGCAAGACAGACTATGACTTCAACGATAGACAGAGGGCTGACATCTATCGCAAAAACGATCAGCTTGCAATAGAAAGAGGCCATCACATTGTAAGCGAAGAGGCTCTTACCTATGCTGATGACGGACATACCGAGATTGTTGAAACCATAAAAACCGCTGTTTACGGAAGTTCAGGAGAGCTTATCGGTGTACTGGGTATTTCTCATGATATTACAGAGCGAAAACAGGCTGAGGAGGAGAAGCAGAAGCTCCATGATCAGCTTTTTCATGCAAGGAAGATGGACGCAGTGGGTCGTCTTGCAGGGGGAGTTGCCCATGATTTCAATAACATGCTCTCGATAATAATTGGCCGTGCCGAACTTGCACGAATGAAGATCAAGCCATCTGATCTTCTTTACAATGATCTTTGTGAAATTGAAACAGTCGGAAAACGCTCGGCAGATCTTACTCGTCAGCTTCTTGCGTTTGCCAGCAGACAGACCATAGCCCCACAGATTCTGGATCTTAACGACACTATCGAAAGCATGCTCAAGATGTTAAGGCGTCTTATCGGTGAGGATATAGATCTTGTCTGGAGCCCTGACCATGAATTGTGGCCTGTAAAGATGGATCCCGCCCAGATTGACCAGCTTCTGGCAAATCTTTTGATAAACGCACGAGACTCCATAAACGTGAGAAAGCCGGCGGGGGTGTTTGGATCAACAGATGACAAATCAGGAGATGACCGATCAGGCAAAGTGACTATCGAAACGGGCAATGTCGTATTCGATACAGAGTACTGTCAGGCACATCCTGACTTTTTACCAGGTGAATATGCACTGCTTGCGGTCAGCGACAATGGCTGCGGAATGGACAGGGAGACTCTTAAAAATATTTTTGAACCATTTTTTACCACCAAAAAGTTCGGGCAGGGAACCGGCCTTGGACTTTCAACCAT
>JADFYT010000484.1 GCA_015232935.1 Desulfamplus sp. | reverse complement strand
CACTCCTTGAACAGAGGGGTTGAAGGCGGAATGGCAAGTGTTCTCAAACGGACAAAATCAGCATTGATCTGATTCAAGGCATCCGCACTTTCCAGAGCATGATCCCGAGACATCTCCCTTCCTCCAAGACCTGGCATGTAATATTCAGAAAGCTCTATGCCTGCATTTTTTACCTTTTGTCCCGCACGGATGTGGGTGGCCTTGTCAACGCCTTTTTTCATAAAGTCGAGCACCTTGTCAGAGGCTGACTCCATGCCTATATGAATCCTGTTGAGACCCGCCTTTGCAATCCTTTCAAGATCATGATCTTTTATGCGTGCAATGGTATGGGAGCGGGCATACGACGTTATCCGCCTGACCTCCGGAAAAGCCTCTCTTATATAAAGCAGGATTTCAACCAGATGGTCAGGCTTTATGACAAGAGAGTTGGAATCCTGTAGAAAGATAGATTCCATTCCGTTCCTGACCCAGTTAAGAGCTGAATAGAATGCACTCTGTTCATTGTCGTCAAAGGTTTGGGGGGAGAGTCTCTTTCCTGAGCCTGACCTGATCTGTTCGACGTATTTGCCGACAAGATCAATATCTTGCAATACATGGCTGACAGGACGCAGGGAGAATTTCTGTTTTCTGTAAATCCCGCAAAAAAGGCAGTGGTTCCAGGGGCAGTTTCGCGTAACCCGGATCAAAAGGCTTGCGGCTTCGCTCGGAGGACGTATAGGGCCAAGCTCAAACCCTGAATAGGGTTCTATTTGTTTCTCTGTTGACTTTTCAGTTCCTGTTTTGTTTTCTTTGCTCATGATCTTGGTAATTTCCTTTTGGGTTATGGGTCTGAGTGAGCTACCCGACGCTAAAGCGTATGGGCTTCTCGCTTTGCTGAGGATTGCCTCTGCACTGACAACGAGTTATCGCAATCCGGAAAAAGCCCGTGCAAAATCCTCTTCGCTTCTGTCTGGTGTAAAAATATCAAAAAGCCGTCCTTGATAAATAATTGCAATCCGGTCACAAATCCGCCTGAGCTCATCTAATTCTCCGGAGCTTACAATAATGGTCATGCCAAGATTTTCTTGAGCTTTTAGAAGCAGATCAAGTATTGCCTCCTTACCTGAGATATCAATTCCCCTTGTCGGCTCGCTTACAAACAAAATATCCGGTGACATTGTGACAGCCGCGGCAATGCAAACCTTTTGTTGATTGCCTCCGCTAAGTTCCCCAGCTTTTTGAAAAACTGAAGAGCACTTTATATCAAGCTCCCTGACGCATTGACAAGAGTATTCAATACATGCCCTGGTATCTGGAAAGACAAGCAAGGAAGAGATAAATTCCATCTTTGAACCTGATAGAATCTTGTCTATAAAAGGCACCGAAAAAGGAAGCGATAATTTTCTTGCAAATCTTTTTTTGTTTTGAATGGCAGCAAAGGTTATGTTGTCCACGATTGAGTGATCCAGAAGAAGCCCGAGTGTGCTACGGTCTTCAGGCACAAGCCAGACATTCTTTGAGATCATCGTTTGACTCCTGTTTCGACAGGATGAAGAGTGTTTATTCAAAGCTAACGTCCCGCCGGAAGTGGAAGCCCGGGGTACGGATAAAATCATATCTTCACCATAAAGTGTCAATCTGCCGCCAGCAGGATGCAACCCCATGATCCCGGCTCCAATAGCATTCTTTCCATGCCCTGAAAGCCCTGTTATTCCAAGAATTTCTCCTTTATGGACAGTCAGGTCAAGACCTTTAAGGGAATCGCCAGGCTTGTCAACCCTGAAATCTGATGTGGTTATAACTGCGGTCTGTCGCATCTTTCTGTTGATTGCCGGAGAATTTTGATAAACAGCCCCTTTTGCTCTATTCTCTCTTGTACTTCTATCCTCTCTTGTGCCCCTATCCTCTCTTGCACCCCTATTTCCTCTTCTTGTTTTAACAACACTGCCACCTACCATAAGTCGGGAAATTTTTTGAATGACTCCATTGTGATCCATACCCTCTGTCTTTATATCATCTTTGTCTAAAGTGCCTGC
>JADFYT010000483.1 GCA_015232935.1 Desulfamplus sp. | reverse complement strand
AAAATCTATTATTGAGACATCGTTTAAGTATTTTTTTGTCTGATACTGCCTGATCTTCTGTATTTTTGAAACAATGTCCGCAATTCTTCTGGCCGCTTTTTCAATACTGTTCAAATATGTAGAAAGTTCTTTCGGGAGTTCATGTGTCATATGAATCAACTCGACTGTTCCAAGAAGAGTCATCAGAGGCTGGTTCAACTCATGTGCTGTTGCACCTGCCATTTCCAGAAGTACCTTGAGCCGCTCTTGATTAATTTTAATATCCTGATGTTCCAGAAGAGATTTATTTGTCTCTCTGAGTTCATTCTCGATTTTTTTCCTGAGGTGAACCTCTTCAATAGCCTGATTTCTGAGCATCCTGTATTCAGAGACCTTTCTGGAAAGCTCGGTTGCATTTTCAATAGCCATCAATGCAAAAAATTCCTCTGGATCCAAAGAGGGAATGGCTGACACAACCGTTTTTTGGATCATGTAGGAACCATCGGCCATAATGCATGGAATGATGTTTCTGTGGAGTTGGGAAGAAAAAAGCACAGGAGGCCCGCCACTAAATACAGAATCAATCCGTTCTTTAAATCCAGGTGCGTTAAGAGTTGGAACTCTGTCCATAATATTTTCACCCTCGATATCAGGTGCATCAATACGACTCCAGTGTGCAAGACATTTATTCCAAAAGAGAACCTTATAGTTTTTATCAAAAACACAGATGCCAACCGGTACATAGTCAAGAATACGGTAACCATGCGGACAGTGCAAGAAGGTCGTTGTTTGTATAGCCGATTCAGGAGTAATCATTTGTTGTATTTCACTTAAAAATAGTCACTTTAAGATCATTTAGGCCGTTTTCTTATCAGATCAGTGCATCAGCCGTTTGCAAGAACAGTTTGTAGCGGCTGGCACCAAACAGCGGACTAGAGAGGGAGAACACTTTTCTCATAAGAGATCAAATTTTTTCTCAATTTTTTCAATAAGTATATGAATTGCCTTGATCTGCATGAAAAGAGCGATATCGCCCTCAATATCAAGCTCATCTATGGTAAAGCGTGTCCTTGCAAGCAAAACATGCGAATCCTTCTTTACTTCCGGCTTTTGAGCGAAGTTTTCCGGATTGGTTTCAATGTACTCTGGTACGGAATAATCAAATGTCAGTTCAAGAATATTTGAAATTGAACCCATTACGCCGTTAAGAACAATATTTCCGACTTCGCAGAATGTCCCCGCTCTTAAGGCATCCATATCCAGATCATCGCTTTCATCGACAAGGGCAGCCACTAATGAAGAGGCAGTATCTGTTGGAAACAATAACTGGGCAGAGCCGCTTATTGCTCCCTTAAAGGCAAGAGAAACGGCAGAGAGGCTGCTGTCTTTTGCAAAATTTCTAAGCTCATTGCTAAAAGCCTTGCAGGAAATAATCTCAATATGGGGAACCTTCAGACAGATGTGGCACGACAACATTGCGTTTAATACAGAAGCCCCCCTGCCAACACCTATATTGAACAGCTCTTTTACAGCCTCAAGCTGTTCATGGGATACAGATATTTTATCCATTTATTTACTATCAACCTTGAATTATCGCCCTTTTGGCTGGATTTTTTCCATAACATCCTGATTTAATAACCAATAGAATGGCAAATCCTGTATTGTTCAGTTATCTTGACGTTGATTGTCAATCAGCCTGTCACATACTTCATTAACAAGCTCGACAAGTTTTTCAGGATCAGGAGGCTTGTTCATGAATCCGCTGGCTCCAAGCATAATACACTTTTCTTTCATTGTATGCTGAATATCTGCCGTAAGAACTATGACAGGAAGCCTGATACTATAATCCTTGATTTTTTCGAGAAATTCAATTCCACTCATTTCCGGCATGAGAAGATCCAGAATAATTACATCCACGGAGCTATCTTTTGCAAGAAGCATCTCCATGGCCTGAAGGCCGTTTTCAGCCTCACTGACCCCATAGCCCTGTGCGGACAGTATCCGTTTAACACCACGTCTTGTCAGCCATGAATCATCAAT
>JADFYT010000482.1 GCA_015232935.1 Desulfamplus sp. | reverse complement strand
CTTGCAGTCATGGAATGCAATAAAAAGAGTGCGTTTCCTGTTTTTATCAAGATTTCAGGTGCAACAAAAAAATTGCATTGCATCTTTTTTATTGCGTGAATATTCGTGTCGTGTGTTTCACTGGATCATGTCCGTTTATTTGGAAACTCGCTATAACTAATTTATATAAAAATACTTTCATGCATCGTTGTGATGCGTAGGCAATCATGATGGTTTATTAAAGCAAAGATGGAACGAGATGTGAATCAGCGATGCAATGGCATGTGAATTGCTGTATTCCAAATTAAAAATGTTCTCAACGTCTTTAGCTTGTCAATTTTTTTTGCAAAACTAAAGAGCAGAAAGCACTCCTTTCTGCTTATGGAGGGTTAAATGAGCAAATACTATCTGTTCCAGGATGTAAAAAGATGTATTGGATGCCATACCTGCGAAATACAGTGTAAATCGAATAAAGAGCTCCCTTCTGGTCCCAGGCCATGCCAGATAATTCAGGTAGGACCCAAACTTATCAATGGACTGCCAAGAACATCGTTTGTTTTCATGCCATGTTTTCATTGCGAAAATCCATGGTGTGTTGCAGCCTGTCCAACCGGTGCCATGCAGCAAAGGGCAAGTGATGGCATTGTCCTTGTGGACAAAGAGCTTTGTGTTGGCTGCAAGGCATGTATATCAGCCTGTCCATGGGGAGCACCTCAATGGAATCAGGAGAACGGAAAAATTGAAAAATGTGATTACTGCATGGATCGTATCGATCAGGGGCTTAAACCTGCCTGTGTTACCATATGCACAACAGGATGCCTGAAGTTTGGCCAGGTCAGGGAGATGACCGAGATAAAAAGGACTCGTCATGCCGAACATGTGGCATCTCCTGAAAATTCCGCATTTTAAAAAAATGAAAATCAGCATGCATTTTCACGGT
This sequence comes from Desulfamplus sp., assembly GCA_015232935.1. Taxonomy (GTDB): domain Bacteria; phylum Desulfobacterota; class Desulfobacteria; order Desulfobacterales; family Desulfobacteraceae; genus Desulfamplus. Next base: position 1,108 of record JADFYT010000482.1, on the reverse strand, counting down.
AAAAAAAGGAGTCTGTATGGGTGAGAAACTCTGTCCGGTTCACGGAACCATATTGTATCTGTCTGATCAGATTGCTTCGGGCAATCTCAAAGAGCCAAGAACCAGACGCATCTCGGAGCATATTTTAAGGCTGCTTGAAGAGATATCCAATGGTCATGCCGGCAAGGATCATCTCAATGCAATTGACGAGCTTGTTGAAGAGTATTTTCAGGACAGAGAGTCGTCAGAAACAGGAACATATCTGAAAACAGTTTTGGCAAGCCAACGCGAGACGTTTCAAAGCCAACGCGAGACGTTTCAAAGCCAACGCGAGACGTTTCAAAGCCATCTTGAGACCGGCAACTGTGCAGCCATGGACTGTATCAGGCTTGCCCCCTCTCCATGCCAGATGGCCTGCCCTGCAGGTATTGATATTCCTACGTACCTGAGTCTGATTGGAGAGGGCAGGGACGCGGAGGCAATTGAGGTTATAAGAAGGGATAACCCGCTGCCCTGGGTGTGCGGTCTTGTCTGCACCCGTCCCTGTGAAATGATGTGTGTCAGAGGAAGAGTTGATACGCCTGTTTCTATTAAATCGCTCAAAGCATTTGCCGCTGAACGTGCAATGTCTCTTGGACACTATCTCAATCCACCCCAGAAACCTCCTAACGGAAAAAAGGTCTGTGTGGTAGGGGCGGGTCCTGCCGGATTGTCAGCCTCCTATTATCTTGCCTTGATGGGATATCAGGTGCGGGTCGTGGAGTCCCTTCCGGTTCCAGGCGGAATGCTGATGGTTGGAATTCCCAGATACCGCCTTCCCCGGGAGGTTATTGACCGCGAAACCGCCATGATTGAGTCTCTTGGAGTGGAGTTCTGTTACAATACCCGTTTTGGAAAAGATATCACCCTGGACTCCCTGAAACAGGAGGGGTTTGAAGCCTTCTTTATTGCCATTGGTGCCCATAAATCGTACAGACTTGGAATAGAGGGCGAAGATTTCTATTCAGGCAAAGGGGTTATAGATTCAGTTGAGTTTCTAAAGCAGGTTGCTCTTGGCAACCGGAGAGTTCCTGGCAGAAGGGTTATAATTGTTGGTGGTGGAAATGTAGCCATTGACGCAGCAAGAACA
>JADFYT010000481.1 GCA_015232935.1 Desulfamplus sp. | reverse complement strand
CCATACGAAAAAGAAGCCCGTGAATGGTCAGGTTTTCATAAACAGAAAGCTCCTGATCCAGATTGATCGACTGAGGCACAAGACCGCACTGCTGCCGGCTTTTGATACTGCTGTTTTCAAGATCAAAACCATTGAGGCTGACTTTGCCTGAAGTCGGTTGTGTAAGTCCTGTCAATATCCTGATTGTGGTGCTTTTTCCTGCCCCGTTAGGCCCAAGATAGGCAAAAAGCTCACCTGGTTTTACATGGAGATTGACATCCTTGAGTGCGTGAACTGATTTGTAGATCTTATTTAGATTATGAACTTTTATCATTAAGTGTCTGTTATTCTGATGAAGTATCTGTTGATCCTGTAGACATACCATGGACAATTCCATCCATGATTTCCCAACATTCATGATCAGGCCATGAACGGTAATCTGCATAACTGAGTTTTTCAGATGAAATTTTGTGTGCGGGCATTATCCGTTATCCTGATCCGTAAAAATCTCTGTCAGCCCTTCTATAGATACCTGGTCGAGTTCTTCCCTCTTTTCTGCAAGTCTGAGGGTATATTGACCCATTATCCGGTACAATCTTGAAAATTCAGGCATTTTTTCATCAATATCCCTTATATGCTTTTCAACAATCTGTGCATCTCCACGTGCAACAGGTCCTGTCAGTGCTGCTACAGAGCCTCTGTTTTTGATGTTGGCAAGCGTTCCCTGAATCAGGGGCTCAAGGATTTCATATCCTTGATGCTCGGAAATATCAGCCTCTTTCAAAAGCTCAAGGGCAAAATTTTCAAGCGTTACAAGGTAGTTGGAAGCCACAACTGCTGCTGCATGGTAAAGAGTCTTTGATTCTGTAGGAATCGTGAAGTAGTTAGAACCCAGATCCTGAATCAGCATCTTGCCAGTTGCCAGAGCCTTTTCGTTACCTTCTACTGATACGTTAATTCCAGTGAACGGGGATTTCTGGTCTTGTGCGTATGGTGCGAAACTCTGGAGAGGATGAATAGAGCCGGTATTCGCACCTTTGTCGGCAGCAGATGAGAGTATGCATGAGGAAAGGGCTCCACTGCAATGAAAAATGGTTTTGTCCGCGATTTTCACGGAACTTTCGGCACTTATATCCGAACAGACACTATTAATAAGGTGATCCGGTGTCGTTATAAAAACAATATCTCCTGCCATTGCAGATTCAGCCGGAGAGTTATAAATCTTTATCGCTTCACTACCGCCCTGAGCCAAAACAGCCTTGACTGTTTTTTTCGCAGAAGAGTGTGTTCTGCTTGCAACTCCCGCAATCTCATACCCGGCCCTGGAGAGAAATACAGCCAGTGCCGTGCCTACACGTCCGCATCCTACAATGGAGATCTTTTGAGGTTTCATTATTTATACTCATAATCCTTTGAAGGAAAAATTCCCTTTCTTACTTCATCTGCATACTGCTTTAGCCCCTGCTGTGCAGCAAGATTAAGATCTGCAAATTTTTTGACAAATTTGGGCAGAGGTCGGTTATTTATTCCAAGCATGTCATGCAGAACCAGAATCTGTCCGTCGCAATCAGGGCCAGCACCAATCCCTATGGTTGGAATCTCAAGAGATTTTGTGATTTTGGCAGCAATAGAAGAGGGAATGCCTTCCAGAACCACAGAAAAAGCTCCGGCATCCTGAACCTTGAGAGCATCTTCCATGAGTCTTTGCTCATCCCTTTGTACCTTGAATCCACCCATCTGATGGACAGATTGAGGAGTCAGCCCAATATGAGCCTGAACAGGAATAGATGCCTTTGAGATGGCACTGATTACATCACACACATCTGCACCACCCTCAAGTTTTACAGCCGAAGCACCAGCCTCTTTCAAGAATCTGCCCGCGTTTTCTATCGCTTTCTCAAGAGAGAGATGATAGGACATAAATGGCATATCGCCTACTACCATTGAATATGAGCACGCTCTTGATACCATTGATGTATGATACAGTATCTCCTCCATGGTAACCGGAAGGGTATTATCCTTGCCCTGTACAACCATTCCAAGGGAATC
>JADFYT010000480.1 GCA_015232935.1 Desulfamplus sp. | reverse complement strand
AAGCGTAAGTACCATCACATCAGATATGGAAGATGCTGCGGGCGGGATTCCAGGCAATCTTGGAACCGGCGGCATGCTAAGCAAGGTCAAGGCCGCAAAAAAGCTGACTCGTGCGGGTATTCCAATGATTATTGCAGGTGGTCTGAATCAGGATATTATCACCGATATTGTTGCTGGAAAAGACAAGGGAACATTATTTATTCCCGGGAACCAGCGGCTTAACAGCCGGAAATGCTGGATAGCCTTTAACCTCAAATCGCAGGGCAGCCTGACAGTTGACAAAGGAGCTGAGGATGCTCTGGTCAAAAAAGGAAAAAGCCTTCTGCCGATTGGTATTATAAATATGACTGATGATTTTTGCATGGGGGCACCTGTTGACATATGCTCCTTGTCCGGGAAAGTTCTTGGCAGAGGACTTGTGAACTATTCTTCATCTGACATCCGTAAAATAATGGGGCTCAAGAGTGATAAAATACGCCAGGTACTTGGTTCAAAACCTTTTGATGATGTAATTCATCGAGACAATCTGGCTATAACCTGACCTGGACAAACCAGAGCCGAAATTTTTTTAAATTTTCCCGCAAAAAATGATACAAAAACGAAAGAGAAGAATCTAAAAAAAGGAACGCAAGATTATGTCAATGGAATCCACCATAAAAGAGATTGCAGTCCGTGCGAAATCAGCATCAAGAAAAATGACCGTCGTATCAACTGAACAGAAGAGCAGGATGCTCCATGCCATTGCACACAAACTTGCAGAGTATCAGGCAAGGATCCAGCAGGAGAACCTCAAGGATCTGGAGGCTGCCACTGCAAAAGGACTCTCGGCTGCCATGATAGACAGGTTGCGAGTCAACGACGCGACTGTTCAGTCAATGGTCAAGGGCATTAAAGATGTCGCAGAGCTGCCTGACCCTGTTGGCCAGATAACAAGACAGTGGAAACGCCCAAATGGTCTTGATGTCGCTAAAATGAGAATACCTCTTGGCGTTATTGCCATGATTTATGAGTCACGCCCCAATGTGACTGTTGATGCTGCCGCTCTCTGTCTCAAGGCGGGAAACTGTGTAATCTTGAGGGGTGGATCAGAGGCATTCCACTCCAACATGATGCTGGCTGATATCATTCAGGAGGCACTTGCAGAGACCGGCCTTGAAAAAGATGCTGTTCAGGTTATTCCCATACAGGAGAGAGAGGCTGTTACACATCTGCTGAAACAGGAAGAGTTCATTGATCTTGTTATTCCAAGGGGGGGAGAGTCTCTGATCAGATTTGTAGTTCAACATTCGACTATTCCGGTTCTCAAACACTACAAAGGGGTATGCCACGCATATATTGACAAGAGTGCCGATATTGAACTTGCCATAAATATATGCCTTAACTCCAAAGCACAGCGTCCAGGAGTGTGCAACGCCCTGGAAACGATGCTTGTTCATGAAAATATCGCACCTGAATTTCTGCCCGCAATGGCTCAAAAATTTTCCGGTGCAAATGTTGAACTTCGCGGGTGCGATGCAACACTGGCCATTCTTGGAGGGATTGCCCCTGCAGACGAGAGCGACTGGCCTGCCGAATATCTTGATCTTGTTCTTGCTGTGAAGACTGTCAAAAGCATGACCGAAGCTATGGAACATATTGCCAAATATGGATCTGATCACACTGATATAATTATAACTGCTGACAGTGAAAGAGCAGACAGGTTCATTAAAACAGTATCATCTTCAATGGTTGCAGTAAATGCATCCACCCGTTTTAATGATGGCGGAGAGCTTGGCCTTGGAGCGGAGATAGGTATCAGCACCTCAAAACTGCATGCATTTGGACCAATGGGGCTGGAAGAGCTTACATCAACCAAGTTTGTAGTAAGGGGCAATGGGCAGATTCGCCTGTGATATATTTTCAAACAATATGTCCATCAAATTTGAATTTCCACTACAATTTCATCCCGATAGACAGGGGGTGGCAAGTCAACGCTACCTACCCTAAACGGGCATGATTGACATGTATCAATCACCCCCAAATATAAAAATGATAGTC
>JADFYT010000047.1 GCA_015232935.1 Desulfamplus sp. | reverse complement strand
CTGCCCTACATTATAATGAACAGTGCAGAGCTTTATGTTCCCAATGCTGTGATAAGAGGTGATGTTGATGTTTTTGGGGTAAGGTCATAAATTTGTGATAAAATTTTGATATTTTTAAAAACAACATTATAAGCACCTGATAACCGGTGCTTTTTTTTAAATAGTCTATTCGGAAAAAATACAGATGTTTTTTTTGAAGCAGTGCCGGAGAGCAACACAATGATTTTTAATTTTTTCAGACGCAACAAACAGACTGACGATGAGTTCCATCTGGAACTCGAAGATGACAACAGGCTCTATTATGAGACAATTGCCGGAAGAACCCCAAGAGATCTTAATAACCATGAGGAGTACATACTTTTTGTTGACTTTGGCTCCTACAGAACATCGGTACTCTGTTGGCCCTGCTGTTATGGCAGAGAAAAAATCACCGACACCTGGAAGTATGTTGTGCATTACCGGAATGGCCAGATCAGTGGAGGAGGATTTCCGTCAGCCTTTATAAATCCACCTTCCGGAGATGAGCGCGATTTCTCGTTTATTGATAATTTTGAAGATATCACGGTTGCCAACAGCCAGATTGTCAAAAGTGCCAAGTCTGTATTTGCAGGCAAGTTTGCCGCATATAAAGGGGCTGTTCCCCAGTTTCGACTCTACATTAAAAAGGTGCTTGAAGAGAGCTTTAAATATATTACCGAGCCTGTCGAGGGAAGACCCTGGAACGGCCCTGCGATTCCGGTTATCACTGAAATCAGGGTTACGGTACCGGATCTTTTTATTGAAAATCTCAGAGCCGGATATCGGGAAAATATCTACTCGGTATGCATGGAGTTCCTAACCCATAAAAAATGGAAGCAGCTTTTCCCTGCAAACCTGCGAAGCCTTAAAAAGACCTTTATAAATATATCAGCAGATGAGAGCGGAGCCTGTGAGCTGTACTTTCTGAACCTTATCAAGCTGATGCCGTTCTGGGATCTCTCGTGTGAAAAGGACAGAATCCCTGACCTCAAAGATGTGGCTTCACTTTTCTCCCAGAAGCGTACGGGTCAGGAGGAGAAAAAAGATCTCAATTTTGTGGTGTGTCATGTGGATATAGGGGGGCTTACCACTGATGCCAGCATTCTTCTGATGCGATCTTTCAACGATCCTGATCTTGGTATTACAACAACCCTCAAGAGAAAGGAGTCTTTTTCCGAAAAAAAGGCCGGAGAGTATTTTGCGGATATCTTCAAGGAGAGCCGGCATGAAGATGACGAGGAAAAATGGTGGGAGAGTGACAGGTTTATTGAAAAGGAGTTTGGCAAATTCCTGGAGCTTCTGTTTGGAAAGCAGTATGCCCTGTTAAGTGAATGGAGAAAAGAGAAATGTCTTGATGGCATCTATTTTCTTATATCCGGCAGACCTACAAGAGCACCAAAAATCCGTGACATAATCTCAAGATACATACTCAGGGAATTCAATAAAAAGACCCTGCTTCTGCTGCCCGAGCACTGTCTTTTCATGGCGGATTACTACCATGTCGGAAAAAATGAAGAGGGTGAAAGATATGCCAAAAAGATCGAAAATTTTGAGAAGCTCATAACAATACTTGGCAATGTCTATACCCTTTACGATGGATATGAGATAGATTTTGACGAACACAAATACTACATATCCCTTGATGTTGATACCCGTGGGGTTCAACGGATGGAGATCCTGCCCGGAAGGCAGTACAACATGGAGGATTTCGAGAATTACCAGAAAGCGGCCCAGAGAAACAATGTTCTGCATCTTGCGTTTACCCGCATAGCTTCAGGGGAGAACGGCACAAGGTTCCTGACCGTCAAGAAGATCGCCCGCCAGACCGCCTACCCGACCATCAAGATTGCCGACAAGAGTGAATTTGATGATCAGGCATGGATCACGCCATCACTTATTGTCACCAACCTGAATGACAATGATCAGGCATTTGACCTTGCCTGGGCTTCGCATGTGTAAGGCTTCAGGCTGTGGCTGAGGGTAGTGCGTACATGACCTGCTAAATAGACTTCCCGCAAAACCGGATTTACTCCTTGATAATACTGGATCAAAAACGAGTTCTGCAGGAGGTCTAACGAAGGAGGCGGCATCGTTTATTATTTCTCTTTCCAATATACCGTATCCAAAGGAGACATGATTCCCCAGATGCTTTGATTGGTACCGCCAAGCCTCTTGTCATGGGCGATTGCAAAAAACGGCTGGAAAAGCGGGTATAAAGGAACATCATCCATGATGATCTGCTGAAATTTTTTGTAAAGAGCGTACCGTTTTCCAAAATCAAGCTCGGAACCTGCCTGCTCAAGAAGTGTATCTACATCGGGATTGCGGTACCCCTGGGTGTTTGACCATATAACGCCTTTTCTGATATTGGAACCAAGATAGGTTCTATGAACACCTATAACCGGATCTCCCCAGTTAAAAACATCATCCAGGGTTACATCAAAATCCCAGTTTGAGACCTTCTGTACCCATTTATTGAAATCTTCAGGGTGTTCAATGCCGCCATCTACCCCAAGGTTTCTTAAAAAGACATGAGCCAGGTACTCAGTGATTTTCCGGTTAAACCCTGATTTTTCAGGCAGATATGTAATGTTAAAGGGAAACCGTTTTCCTGCTGCATCACGGGGATATCCCGCCTCGTCCAGAAGCTGGTTCGCTTTTTCAAAATCCTGTTCATACAAATTCACCTCTGATGAGTAAAAAGGGTTGGTAGATGAAATTGGACCTGTCTCAATGGATGGTCGTCCTTTAAAAATAGAGTTGACTATAAACTTGCGATCAATAGCGTACGCAAAGGCTTTTCTGACCCGAACATCATTGAACGGTTTTTTTTGAAGGTTAAATGCCAACCAGTATATTGGGCCAATGCCTTTAAAGGCATTTTTTATTACCACAAGTTTATCCAGACTCGTCAGGTAATTCAGTTCATTCAAATCCTGAAAACTTGCCATCATCTGAATTTCACCTGTCTCCATGCCAAGGCTCTCTTCCATGGTATTTCGTATAATCTTGATGATCAGGCGATCCAGATAGGGACGGCCTTTGATAAAAAACTGGCTGTTTTTTACAAGCCGAATCTCTTTGTCAGGAATAAAAGCCTCCAGCTTAAAGGGGCCAGAGCCTATGGGAGTTTTGTTTGCGGGGTGATCTGGCACCTTGTCCACACTTCCATAAACATGTTTTGGAAGAATAGGAAGAAGAGCCGAAGACATGGCAAGCAAAATGGCTGGATGGGGTTTCTCAAGCCGAATTACAGCAGTGTGGGGATCAGGAGTATCTACTGTCTCCACGGGAGCCATCATGGATTTAAATGGATGCAAGGCCTTTACTGTCATTATGGAAAAGGCCACATCCTCAGATGTAACAGGCTTTCCATCGTGAAACACGGCATTTTTTGCAAGATTGAGCGTAACTGACAGACCATCTCTGGAGATTTCCCATTTTTGTGCAAGATATGGGTGCGGGTTCCAGTCATTATCAAACCTGAGAAGGCCGGCAAAGATCTGGGATCCTGGAAAAGCTGTAGCCAGGCCGGACTGAATAGCCGGATTCAAATGGAGTGGTGTGGCATAAAGACTTGTGACAAGTTCGCCTCCTGTCGCAACAAATTTGTCTCCTGACTCGGGCTCAGCAAGGGCAGCCTCTTCGGCATAAGCTCTATAATGCCAGGTCCCAAGAAGCATAACCGCAAACCAGAACAGCACAACTCCGGCAAGAGCAAAAAAATTACATCTATATCGCCTGTTGATTCTATGTTGCCTGTTGAAAAACATATTCTGCTCCTTATGGCTAAAAGGTTTGAGTATGATCTTTTCTGATTTGATTCTTGACAGGATTATGATTGCACAATCCTGTCGGTTTGCCCCTCCCTGCTGGCTGAAAGGGAGGGGGAGAGAGTGTGGAGGGAAAAACAGGAAGAGAATGCACAAGGTGTCTAATATTTAAACCAGACCCTGATCCAGCATCGCGTTGGCGACCTTGACAAAGCCCGCTATATTGGCCCCATTGACATAATTGCCGGGTGTGCCGTACTCTTGTGCTGCATCCACGCAGGATTTATGGATACTTTTCATGATCTGCTTGAGTTTGGTGTCAACCTCCTCTCTTGACCATTTAAGCCTCATGCTGTTCTGGGTCATTTCAAGTCCGGAGACAGATACTCCTCCTGCATTGGCAGCCTTTCCAGGTCCGTAAAGGATCTTTTTGTCTATAAACAGGTCAACCCCATCCGGTGTGGTCGGCATGTTTGCTCCCTCAGAGACCAGATAGACTCCGTTTTTAAGAAGATTTATGGCATCCTTGCCATTGATCTCGTTTTGTGTGGCAGATGGAAACGCACAATCTGCCTTGTGGTTCCACAGAGGATTGAGATCCATGGAAGAATCCAGCCTGCTATATACCGCCTCGGGGTATTTATCTGCATACTCGCTGATTCTGCCCCGTTTTACATTTTTGAGCATCATCACATATTTAAGTTTTTCAGGCGTTATGCCGGATTCGTCATATATATATCCTGAAGAGTCAGACAAGGTTAGAACCTTGCCGCCAAGCTCAAGAATTTTCTGGGCAGTGTATTGGGCAACATTACCGGAACCAGATACCAGGCAGGTCTTGCCTTCAAGGGTTTTGTTCCGTGTGGCCAGCATCTCTGATGCAAAATAGACCGAACCATAGCCTGTTGCCTCAGGCCGTATGAGGCTGCCGCCCCAGTTAAGGCTTTTACCTGTCAGAACCCCTGTAAATTCACTCCTGACTTTTTTATAAATGCCAAACATATATCCAATTTCACGGCCTCCGACTCCAATATCTCCGGCTGGAACGTCAGTATCAGCACCAATATACTTTTGAAGCTCCAGCATGAAACTCTGGCAGAATCTCATCACCTCAGCATCAGATTTGCCTTTTGGGTCAAAGTCAGAGCCGCCTTTGCCGCCACCCATGGGAAGTGTGGTCAACGCGTTTTTAAAGACCTGCTCAAACGCAAGAAATTTAAGGATAGACAGATTTACAGACGGATGAAATCTCAAGCCACCCTTGTATGGGCCTATTGCACTGTTCATCTGGATTCTGAATCCTCTGTTTACATGAACATCACCTCTGTCATCCATCCAGGGCACCCTGAATATAATGACTCTCTCCGGCTCCACTATTCGCTCTAAAATCCTTGATTTTCCATATTCCGGATTTCTCTCCATAACCACCTTGACAGATTCAAGGACTTCATGCACTGCCTGCAAAAACTCTTTTTCGGCAGGATCTCTGCTTACAACCTTCTCATAAACATCTTTTGTATTATAGACGCCGATCATCGTTATTATTCCTCCTGTTTCCTGATTATTATTTTACTATCAGTGACTATTGAATGCCCGTTCACTCCTGCTTATTATGCTTTAAAATCACCGCACTTGATGCCTTGCCGTCAATCTTCAGGATTACGGGTTCCAAAAGCCTGACATACCGCAGGAAATGAGTCTCTGTCTCTGCCGGAAGTCCATTGAGCCATGCCCAGTCAATAAAATTGTTATCCTTCATTGGTACCCCAAGATAGTTGATACCCAAAGAGGTTATATTGTGAAAAAAATGGCTTCCCTGGGACGGGTCTGCGTTGAGTTTTTCCGATACTGTCTCGATTATGGTGCCAACATTGGTAATGTTGCCCCATTTTACAGGAATGCCAAGCCACCGGTCAGTAGTACCCCATCTTCCAGGGCCTATCAGAAGATATTTATTATCACGGGTATCTGTCCGCCTCGATTTTTCTGTCTGACTCGATTTTTCTGTTTCCTTTAGTTTATCTTTAATGCCAGCCTGTACGGATTCATGTTTTTCACTGCTGGCACTATCTTGAGCCTCTCCCGTGCTTGCCCTATGATCTTTTTCCTGTATGTCAAACATGCTGTTAAGCCTGTTTATCTCTTCAGCGATTTTAACTGTTTTTGAAGTGTCAAACGATTCTGGTTTAACATAAATAATATGGTAGATTTTTGTAATCTGGCTGCTGCCCATGGATTTGTCAGAGTAACAGAATGCATTGTCAATATCTTTTGGGGTTATCTCTACCTCAATGTTATGCCTTGCGACCATCATCGGCCTTATTTGAAGCAGGCAGAATTCGGGTTTTCTGGTATCGTACAGATTAACGGCAAACTCAACTTCAACAGGGCAGCCCATCCCTTTTTTTCCAATCTCCAGAAGCTCGGAAAGGATCTCGCCAAGCGGAAATGTCCTTAATTTAAGGATTGACGCAAAGGTCAGAACAGGATAGCCATCAGGAGAGAAAAAATCCCTGATCCTGTTATCTTCCGGAATATAGCTGCTGAGAAGTTTTTTTACAGGCAGATGGTCAATTGCGTCATCAACATCCAGTTTGGCAAGCTCAAAGTCGATTTTTTCCACACAATCTGTCTTTAGTTCATAATCAGTTCGAGAATCCTTATCAGTTCGGGATTTATCATCAGCTTTTAGTTCTGATTTGCCAGTTTGCTCTACCTTGTCAGTAATTTCACAATCAATTTGTGAATTGTCGCAACCTGCGGCAGGCTTGCAATCAACCTCATATTCATGTTCAGTGGTTTCTATATAGTTTGTCCGGTCTGTTTTAAGTCTGAGAGCATAAAAATATCGCTGGGCGTTTTTTAAAATATTTTCAACAGATGAGAATTGCGGCAAAAATTCAGGATATTTTGGCGAAAATCTTAATGCCACCCCGCCATCAACAACAATTTTGCCAAGACCAAGGGCAATATGTGCCACACCCTCCTCAGGCTTCATATATGAGACAGGATAGAAATTCCATGACTGGGCAACTCCTGAAATCGCCGGATAGAAATAGCTGCCGTTTTCCGTACCTGACAACTGCTGTATGATTACCGCCATCTTGTCCTCTTCCGGCCGGTAAACAGAATTTTTTGCAAAAATTCTTGGAGCCTCTTGATAGACTGATGCATAGACCAGTTTAATGGCCTGAACAAGCTGTTGCAGCCTGATATCAACATCAGGGTGGTTATTCGGGATCATATAGGTGTTGTAAGCCCCTGCACTTGGCCGGTAGTGGGCATCTTCCAGAATGGCGGAGGAGCGGACAGCCAGAGGATATGTCACACTTTTAAGGTATGCTTTAAGATCGTGATATAACCAGTCCGGAAAATCAGATGTCTTGAAATGTTCTATGATCTCTTTATCGCTCTTGGTTGTTTTTAAAAAGTCTCTGGTATTGTTCTGTTTTGCAAAATCATCAAACCCCTCTGTGGTAATTACAACCGTCTTTGGAAGAGTAATGTCAATATCGGGAAATTTATCCTGAAAGTCTGACTGCTCTCTGAAAAGATTTGATATAAAGGCAAGCCCGCGTGCCTTGCCTCCAAGAGATCCCCTGCCGATCTTTACAAAATCACTCTCAGGATCAAACTCCTCCTTGATAAAGTCAGAGACCAGACCCTTTTGACGAATCCTGAGCTTGTTTCGGATCTGGGTTCTTATGTACTCTTTAATGTGACGGGTGCTTGCAAAATCACTGAGTTTAAGAGGGCGTATCTTGCTTGCAAGCTGCATCTCAAAACGGGCCATGAACCATCTGGAGAAGTCATTTCTCATGGCATGATAGGCAATTGACTCACCTGGAACAGAGTGCAAAATAGTGATCATGCTCCTTAAATTTGATGCTCTTGCCACAACAGTGCCATCCTTGAGCCTGAACATAAAATCTCCAAACCCTAAGTAGTGAACAAAAAAATAACGTATATCCGCATGCAGTGAGGCAGATCTTTTATCCAGAAAAAAAGCGGGGATTCTCTCCGCCTTCTCTTTATTTTCAATTTCAGAAGAGAGCATAAGAAGCGGAATATCAGGAATGTCCAGGCGTATTTGAGTCAGCAGGGTTATTCCTGCCTCAGGGTCATCCTTTCCACCTCTTGGATATCTGACATCAGAGATAACACAAAGAAGATACTGTGAGTATTTCTGATATAGTCTCAAGGCGTCCTCATAATTTTCCGCCACCAGAATCTTTGGACGGGCTCTCATTCTCAAAATCCTGCCTGTCTCATTTAAGGAGTCATCCATTACAGCCTGGGTCTGCATTACAATCTCTTTGTAAATATATGGAAGAATAGAGGAAAGATATAATGGAGAGTCTTCAACAACAATAATAACCCTCACATCCGCAAGCTGGGTATCTCGATCCACATTCATGAAATCTTCACGGTTTTTTACAAGAGCCATAAGAAGGTCTGTATTGCCGCTCCAGATAAATATCCTGTCAATGATACTTTTGCCGTATTGCCCCTTCTCTTCAATCGTCTTATCTGCAATTAAATTTGTGCTCTCTTCGGATATTGCATTCTTTTTGGTCAACTGTTTCTTGTTTCCCAAAAAGCGTTTACTCTTCTCCTTTAACCATCGTTCATTTTCCACAAGGGTTCTGACATCATAGGCAAAGTAATATATTGGCAGATCCTCGAATCTGTCTTTTATTGCGGCACAAAGTTCATAGGCATCCATATCACTTATATGGGGCATCACAATGACAATGTCGTAATTTTTATTCTCAAGCTCCGAGATTGCCTCCTGCCCGTTGGATACCCATGTGAGCCGAGGAGGTCTTGTAAGGTTAAGCCCCCTATATTCATGAATAATACGCTCGGAAAGCCGTCCATCCTCCTGCATTATAAAGGCATCATAGGGGCTTGATACAAGAAGGATCTCGGCAACGCGCCGGGTCATCAGCTCATGAAAGGATGTAAAGTAGAGGCGCTCCCTCTCCGAGTTGCCTTTATTTTCAAGCTCTTTACTCTTGATATTGCTGTTCTCGACTTTGCCGGGCATATAGTCACCTCTTTATTACTCAGGAATCTCAATCAGGCATTAATTGCAGCAAATCTGCCTATGTTCTTGCCAAGAAATTTCAATTCTGTAGAAGCAATAGCAGCGAAACTGCCTATGTTCCTGATCAGGAATTTCAATCAGGCGTTAATTGCGGCAAATCAGCCTATGTTCTGCCGGTATAGAGTCTGAGGCTGTTGGTCACAACGGAAAGACTTGAGGCTGCCATTGCAATCGCCGCAAGAATAGGATGAAGCTGCCTCAAAAAATCGGGGAAAAAATGGAATGGAGCAAGAATGCCCGCTGCCACCGGAATCAAAATTATGTTATAAAAAAAGGCCAGGAAAAGATTTTGCCTTATGGTATTCAGAGTATCCCTGCTGATGGCAATGGCTTTTGGGATACCTGCAAGGCTGCCGCTTGAAAGAATAATGTCACCGGCCTCAATTGCGATATCGGTTCCCGTTCCTATTGCAAAGCCCACATCCGCAACCGCAAGTGCCGGGGCATCGTTGATGCCGTCTCCCACCATGCCAACCAGTGGATGTCCACTCTGGTCGGATTTTCCGCCCGACCTGCTATTGGCTCCTGACTGTAATTCCCTGATTTTAGCCGATTTTTGCTCGGGCTTTACCTCTGCCACAATATTATTCTTGGCTATACCCGCTTCGTGTGCAACAGCGATAGCAGTATTGAGATTATCGCCCGTCAACATAACAACCTTGATCCCCTCCTGATGAAGTAACCTGATAGCTTCACCGGATTCCGGTTTTATGGCATCTGCAACAGAAATAATACCAAGAATAGAACCATTTGCTATCATTTGACTCTTCTGTGTAATCGCCATGTTTTCAGCCAGAAGAATGACTGTTCTGCCTTTTAGCTGTAATTCCTTAACAAGTTTTTGTATGTTTACATCAATCTGTTCAAACCATCCGGGTTTTCCAAATTTAAGGCTTTTCCCATTTATTGTAGCCTCAACTCCCATGCCACTGTGAGCCTTGAAGTCAGCAGGGTCATGAAGTATCAATTTTTTTTCCTGTGCGAAATTGACAATAGCCTTTCCAATTGGATGTTCAGATCCCTTTTCTATTGACGCGGCATATACAAGCAACTCATTGGCTGATAACCCGGTTTTGCCATCATATAACCCGGTTTTGCCGTCAGATAACCCAGATGATTCAGCAGAAAAAGGGCGTTTATCATCAGATAAAGAAAATGTATTGATTCTCGAATCTTTATCCATAGTTGATTTTTTGTCTGTGTTTATGGCGTTCACGGGAATAATGTCTGTTACGACAGGTTTTCCCATAGTAATGGTTCCAGTTTTATCCAGTACAATGATTTCAAGTTTTGCCGCTCTCTCAAGAGCTTCACCGCGTTTGAACAAAACTCCGTTTTCAGCACCTTTTCCTGTTCCTGCCATTATTGCTGTTGGAGTTGCAAGGCCAAGTGCACATGGACAGGCAATTACCAGAACCGCCACCATGCGGATCATGGCTGGCACAAACTCGCCGGTTACTGCCCACCAGATGACAAAAGTGATAAGAGCGATAACAATAACTGAAGGCACAAAGACCGCTGCCACACGATCAGCCAGAGCCTGTATTGGTGCCTGACTTCCCTGAGCCTCCTGGACAAGCCTTATTATCTGGGCAAGAGCCGTATCCTTGCCTACATGGGTCGCCCTGAATTTCAAAAGCCCCTGACCATTGACCGTGCCGCCCGTTATCTTGTCGCCCCTTTGCTTGTCAATTGGTATTGGTTCTCCGGTAAGCATGGATTCATCAACTGTCGAGTTTCCCTCCACAATGACACCATCCACCGGGATACGCTCGCCAGGACGAATTACAACGATGTCATCTATGGCAAGTCCAGAAAGAGGAACCACTTTTTCACTGGTTGATAACGTTCCATATCCGTCCAGTATGGTTGCGGTTTTAGGCTGGAGAGCCATCAGTTTTTTGATAGCCGCACCGGTTTTACCCTTGGTTCTGACCTCCAGGAGTTTGCCAAGTTTTATAAGCGTGATAATCAGTGCGGATGTCTCAAAATAGACATGAAGACCAGGAGCGGGAAACAGCATAACAGCGACAGAGTAGAAATAGGCTACAGATGAGCCCGAAGCAATAAGCACGTCCATATTGGCACTTCTGTTTTTAAGGCTTTTGAATGCCCCTGTATAGTAATCCCGTCCGGTGTAGAATTGAACTGGTGTGGCCAATAGAAAAAAGAGCCAGTTGACCCAGGATGCATGACTCCAGTGGCCTGTAAGTCCAAAATCGCGTGACATGCTCAATATGAAAAGGGGCAAAGCAAAAGCCGCCCCTGTAATGAATTTTCTGGTTTGATTGAGGATCTCAGCATCTTTTTGTGCCTCTATTTCGGCTTGCACCTCATCACTTTGAGCCTCGCCATTTTCAGATGTAACCACGTTAAAACCAAGATCACGGATCTTGTCTATAACAGCTTCAAGGGTTATCTGTTCCGGCACAAAGGATATTACAGCCTGCTCAACGGCAAAGTTGACACTGGCACTATTCACTCCATCAAGGTTTCCAACATTTTTCTGGATATTGGCAGCACAGTTGACGCAGTTCATGCCGGTAATTGGCAGTGTGACTGTTTTTTCGGCCATTATTACGCCTCCTTGATGTTCCAAACGATTCTTGATTAAAGCACGATCTCCTCAAGCACTCTGTCTTTGATATGTTTGATAACCGGTTCGACAAATCCATCCATGGACAATCCCATTTTTACATTGCCGTCCAGAGTTCTGACAGAGAGAGTGGCAGATTCACGTTCTTTTTCACCGAT
>JADFYT010000479.1 GCA_015232935.1 Desulfamplus sp. | reverse complement strand
TATGATAATAATATCAAATAATTATGATTTGAGTAACAGGAAGAAATTTTTAGGCTATTACTTATGTCTGTAAAATTCAGCCTGAGAGGGAGCTTCAAGTGCATTTCCAAGTATTAGATCCGCAGCTTTTTCTGCGATCATCATGACCGGAGCATAAATATTCCCGTTGGTTACATAAGGCATTACCGAAGCATCAACCACCCGCAATCCCTGCAATCCATGAACCCTCATTGTATCAGGATCAACAACAGCCATTGGATCTTTTCCCATCTTGCAGGTGCATGATGGATGCAGGGCAGTCTCACCATCCTTTGCCACCCAGTCCAGAATTTCCTTGTCAGTTTTCACAGAGGGGCCAGGAGATATCTCTCCGTCACTGAATTCACTGAATGCCGGCTGGTTCATGATATTACGGGCACATCTGATAGCCTCCACCCACTCTCTTCGATCCTGTTCCGTGGACAGGTAGTTGAAGGCAAGTTTCGGATAGACCCCTGGATCGGCTGACTTGATTTTGACAGACCCTATGGCATCAGAGTACATTGGCCCCACATGCACCTGATATCCATGCCCCTGACCTGGCTGTGTGCCGTCATACCTTATAGCCAAAGGCAGAAAATGAAACTGGATGTTTGGATATTCGACATCTTCATTGCTGCGGATAAAGCCGCCCGCTTCAAAATGGTTGGTCGCGGCCGCACCTTTTCTTTGAAACAGCCACTGAAAGCCTATGTAAGGCTTTTTCCACCACTTGAGTGATGGATTCATACTTACCGGCTTTTTGCTTGCGTACTGGACATAAACTTCCAGATGATCCTGCATATTTTCGCCCACACCCGGCAGGTCGTGTACCACATTGATTCCAAGGGCCTTGAGTTCAGCAGCATTTCCAACACCTGATACCTGCAGTATCTGGGGAGAGTTTATGGCACCTCCGCAGCAGATGATCTCATCAGCATAGACCTTCTGTGTAGCCCCTTTATTGCCTTTGACATACTCCACGCCTACTGCTTTTTTTCCTTCAAACAAAATTCTGGTGGTAAATGCACGGCAGATAACATCCAGGTTCGGGCGGTTCTTTTTTACCGGGTGCAGGTATGCTCTTGCTGCACTTAACCTGCGGCCTCGGGAGATGTTTCGGTCAAAGGGGCCAAATCCCTCCTGGCGATATCCGTTTACATCATCGGTAAGAGGGTAGCCTGCCTCCTGAACAGCTTTTAAAAAAGCACTAAATAGAGGATTTTTACAGGGGCCTGTCTCAAGAAGCAGAGGGCCGTTTACACCGTGGTACTGGTCAGCTCCAATAAGACGATTTTCAGCACGTTTGAAATAAGGCAATGTATGAGCATAATCCCACTTTTCCATCCCAGGATCCTTTGCCCATTTTTCATAATCCATTGCATTGCCTCTGATATAAATCATGCCGTTTATGCTGCTTGATCCACCCAGTACCTTACCCCTGCCGTGAGCTATTTTGCGGTTATGCATGTGAGGTTCAGGCTCTGAGGCATAACACCAGTCATACAATTTATTGCCAAGAGGGTAGGTCAAGCCTGCTGGCATATGGATAAATATATCCCATATGTAATCAGGTCGTCCCGCTTCTAAAACCAGCACCTTGTGTGCAGGGTTTGCACTGAGCCTGTTGGCAAGCACACATCCGGCAGAACCACCGCCGATTATTATAAAGTCATATTTTTGCATCACACTTTCTCCTTAATATTTCACATATTTGTATATATTTACCATGAAAATGCATTCTGATTTTCATAATTCTGGTTAGCCGCATAATGGCCATAAAGGTTTAAAAAAACTTTATATTGCCTGCCCCTGTTTTAACTTGCAACTGTTCTAATGGAAAAATCATTTGTGGTCAGCGTAATAAAACCTGTGACAAGCTCCTCAATATCCATCACTCCATCTCTTAGCAGGGCCTGAATGGCAATACCCTGAAGAGCTACGATAAAACAGATTCCCACAGCCCGATTGGCCGGATTGATAGAAAACCTGTTCATCGCCTTTTCAAACGCATCTACAAAACGGTCGTATGCCTG
>JADFYT010000478.1 GCA_015232935.1 Desulfamplus sp. | reverse complement strand
CAAAAGAGTGTAGCCTGTTACTGCAAGGAAACTGTCGTTCACATTTATAATCCTGCTGTCTTTTAGATCCGCTATAAACATGCCACAGGGACTGCTTCTGAATGCTTTGGAGAACATCTCTTCCGAGAGACGAAGTGCTTTTTCACTTTTTTTGCGTTCACTGACATCACGAAGAACCCCGCTAAAACCCTCCGGAGCATCATCATGGTCTCTTCTAAGAGATACAGATGTCTCAACAGCACACAAAGTGGCGTCACCTCTTAACAGTTCAAGTTCTGATGCCTGTTTTGCCCGTCCGGATTGCCTGACCAGTGTAAATACACCTTCAATAGCCTTTCTGTTTTCCTCGTCCATCCATGTGGTTATGGAGCTGCCTATTACACGGCTCTCACTGACGCCCAAAATCCTTGCCATGGCATGGTTGCAAAAAGTAAATACTCCTGATAGATCAACCTCAAAATAACCCTCCTCCATCCGTTCCAGAATTGTGCGATATTTTTCCTCGCTCGTCTTAAGTGCCCTGGCTGTCATCTGATGGAGATTCATCTCTGAACGAAGGTTTTTGCCATATAGATCCAAAGTATCCATGAACTTGTTAAAATAGTCTGCAAGCTGCCCTATTTCATCTGTTGATTGAACAGGCATTCGTATATCAAAATCACCGGAAGCACCCATTGCGAATCTTTTCATAAGAGATTTAAGGGGAAGTATGACTGTTGCGTTAATCCATAGGGAGGTTGAAAATACCAGAATGCATATCAGCATAACCATGGTGACAATGGTATTCCGGACAGTCTTCAGGGGATAAAAAATTTCATCAAGATAGGAGGCTGAAGCGACAATCCAGTCGTATTCAGGGATATGGTTGAAAATTACCATTTTTTCCCTTGGATAATTATCTTCCGGATTTTTCCATGTATAGATCGCTTTTCCGTTTTTCAGGCGGCAGATCTCCCTGACAAAATATCGGCCGCCACTGTCTGTTGCATCAAAGTAGTTACCGGTATTGAACGGGTGTACTATCAGGTTGCCTTTGCTGTCAGTAATATATGCATAACCTGTCTTCCCAAAGATCAGGCTCAAAATATTCTGCCTGAAATCCGATATGTTGATAAGTTCCTTGAACTCCTCTCTGTAGGAAGAAGCCGCAATAATCCAGTCCCATGGCTCAAAATAGGATATGTACATTGCTTTGGGCTTCAAATGGTCGTCTTCCGGGTTTTTCCAGTCATACTCAAGATAGCCTGTCTTCATCCGGATCATGATTTTGACAAAGTCACGCTTTGAAAAATCTTTACCTGTCACACCGGGATTTGGGTGCTCAATGGCAATGCCGCTGGAGTTGGCACAGAAGAGATATCCTGTTTTTCCGATAGTCTGACTGAAAAGAATTTTTCGACACATGGCCTTGGCATCGTTTTCCGAGATAAGCCCTTTCAGAAAATCTTTGTGGATACTCTGGACAATCTCCCTGTTTTTTTCAGCAATTGCTCTCAGATGGTTTTTTATGGATGTGGCAGCAGCAGTCCTTACCATGCTTTGGATGGCGGCAGTGGCATTTGTCAGCTCGCTTTCAATATTGATCTCAATGGTGGTGCGAACCTGGCGATACACCACTGCCCCACCAAGCAGTGTAGCCAGAATAAAAATCAGGGTATAACCTCCCAGAAGCTTTGATCGGATCTTCAAATTTCTGAAAAATTGAGACAGTCGCTTCATATCAGCCACGTAACAAAATCAAAAATATTTGCTAAAAAATGTTTCCCTGATTTATTTGTCTTTAGAATACCACTTCCTATGATCTTCTAATGTCTTGAACAGGTCGATTCAAGACATTAGACCTCCTGCGGAACTCGGTTTTCATACAGTACAATCAAGGAGCAAAAGCCAATTTTGCAGGAAGTCTATTTGTTTACAACTACTCCATGGTGGACTGAACAAATGCCAGGGTAGCTTGCACCTGTTTATTGGAAAAGCAGTTCAGGGCATAATGCCAGTCTTTTTCACCCATTCGGTTTTTTATATGATCTCCTGTCTCTTTTTTGAGCTCTTCCTT
>JADFYT010000477.1 GCA_015232935.1 Desulfamplus sp. | reverse complement strand
GGGATACAAGGTTTCAGGCTCTGACCTTGCACCATCTTCTATTACAGAGCGACTTGAGTCTCTTGGAGCTGCCATCTACAAAGGACATCAAAAGGAGAACATCGGAGAGGCAAATGTAATTGTCACATCTACGGCAATTTCGGCAACCAATCCCGAAGTCATTGAAGCCAAAGCCAAATCCATCCCGATTATTCCAAGGGCCGAGATGCTGGCGGAACTGATGCGTATAAAGTACTCCATCGCAGTTTCAGGTGCTCACGGCAAAACATCAACCACCTCAATGGTTGCCCAGATTCTCAATGTAGCAGGGTTTGATCCTACAGTAGTAATTGGCGGACTGCTAAAGATACTTGGCTCCAATGCGTTTCATGGCAAGGGTGACTATATTGTGGCAGAAGCAGATGAGAGTGACGGCTCCTTTCTTAAATATGCTCCAGCAATTGCCGTAGTTACCAATATTGACCTTGAACACCTTGATTTTTATAAGGATATTGAAGATATCAAGGAGAAGTTCATTCAATTTATAAATTCAGTACCTTTCTATGGACTTGCAGTCTTGTGTCTGGATAACGAGCACATTCAGGATTTGATTCCAAAAATACAGGTAAGATATACTACCTTCGGCCATACTGCTCAGGCAGATCTACAGGCAAAAGATATATCATTTGAGAACAATCAGGGAATTTTTCAGGTTATACATCATGGAGAACCTCTCGGATATGTAAAGCTTAATCTCTCTGGCCGGCATAATATCACCAACGCCCTTGCTGCAATTGCAGTAGCTCTTGAGCTTAAAATCCCCTTTGGAACAATCAAGTGTGCATTGGAAAAGATTGAAGGGGTTAAACGGAGTATAGAGAAAAAAGGATTTAAAAACGGAATCCTTGTGATGGATGACTATGGGCATCACCCCACTGAAATAAGAACCACCCTGATGGCCATACGGGAAAGCTGGCCTGAAAAAAGGGTTGTTGTGATATTCCAGCCTCACAGATACTCAAGAACCAAAGCTCTTTTTGATGAATTTACACGTGCGTTTTACCAGTCTGACGTATTGGTCACCCTTCCTATATATGCGGCAAGTGAAGCCATGATTGAAGGGGTTGACTCCCAAACCCTTACTGCAGGAATTCATTCCCATGGCCATAAGGATGTATCTTTTGCCCCTGATTTTGATACCTGCCTGAAAATTCTCTCTGACAGAACAAGACCAGGCGATCTGGTATTGACCCTTGGAGCGGGAAATGTCCACACTCTTGGGGACAAACTTCTTGAGGCAATAAAGGGTTAATCCATGATATCTTCATGTCCGCAAGATCTGTCATCCCCAAATATCGAGGCTTTTTTTCCCGAAAGCACAATCAGGCATAGATCTTCAAAGAGTGCCGAGAAGATCTTTCCTTCCGGTGTAGAAATAGAGCAAAATGTCCCCATGAAAAGATATACATCCTTTAAAATAGGAGGGCCTGCCGACTATTTTGCAAGGCCGGCTTCTGTGGAAGAGCTGCTCCAGCTTCTAAGAGCGGCAAGAAACAACTCAATTACGTCTCTTGTAATGGGCAGCGGGACCAACATTCTTGTCAAGGATAATGGTATAAGAGGGCTTGTAATATCATTGGTCAGAATGAAAAACGAAATTGAAATACAAGACATAGATACTGATCATGTAATGGTATCTGCATCAGCCGGAACCATCCTTGCCGCTCTTTGCCGAAAGACAATCAAGCATGGACTTGAAGATTTCAGTTTTGCAGCAGGCATTCCAGGCACTGTAGGCGGTGCGGTGATGATGAATGCCGGAACAGGAATTGGAACCATCTCGGACAGCCTTGTCTCGATTGATATCCTGGACACAGATAACAGCATCAAGACGCTTGACAGATCGCGGCTTCTGTTTTCCCACCGGAAACTTGATTTTATCTTTCGTCCATCTGTTCCATCAGACAAAAGGGATAAAGAGAATACCGGTTTCAATTTAAACGGCAGCTTTGATTCGACCAGCAGACTTGCTTTATCAACCAGCAGACTTGCTTTATCAACCAGCAGACTTGATTTATCGG
>JADFYT010000476.1 GCA_015232935.1 Desulfamplus sp. | reverse complement strand
ATTTTAAGTTCATGGATGCCGTTGCCTCCCTCCCTGTTCAGCCAGAGACTTGCAATATTTCCGTTACCAAGCACACACGGGGAATTGTCATTGTTAAATTCCGGATTTACGGGTGTAATCTGGCCTGTATCAGGCACTATTTTAAATATTGTTTCTCCATGCTCGACAGAATCGAGTTCTGCCACGACAGTCCCATCAGGTGTGTAATCAGGTGTTCTTGCGCCACGATAGCTGTGATCCGGAGCAAAAATTACCCTGAATCCTGTTCCATCAAGATTGACCTGGCATATTGATTTATTCATATAAGGATCATTGCCACACTCAAAAAGCACGCTGTTGCCGTTACCAGAGATGGAAGGGATGCTGTTGTACTCAAACGGAGAGGCTCCGGTCAGCATAATGGGCGTTTTCCATTTATTGTTTTCTCTGTTTACTACCCACATATCTCTGATATGGGTACCTCCATCTGAAGTATATACGATGCGATTTCCTGTTGAATCCACGGCAGCCACACCTTCATTATGAATCACCGAGTTATCTGCAATAACCACCTCGTTTTCTGAAAAATCACTGTTTGAAAGTGTAAGGCATGACCATCCTGCACAGTCGGCGTGAAAACGTTCGCTTAAAACAAGATACCACTCGCCATTGGGAGATACATTGATCGAGTCATCATTACCGGATGAGAGTAAATTGAGTATATTTGAAATATTTTCAGGATGTGCACCCGGGACAGCGTCTATTCGATAAAAATCTCCATTGTAAAGATAGGTTATAATGTTCTTTCCCTCGGCTTTTATCGTCAGAGGAGTCATGCTGTAAAATAGCTCTCCTTGTCCGGAATCGAGCTTGCCATTTGCAATGGTATCCACGGCAAAATAGATCTGATATTCACCTGGTTCCCTGAAAACAACCGGAAGAGGTACGTGATTGAGTTCAATAATGTCGCCCTGATAGACAGGATACAAACCTGGCACAAACTGCATCAAGGCGATGTCAAAATAATAAAGAGTGCTGCCCTTAACCCCAAGAAACCATAGATCCACCGGTTTACTCGAAGAGCTGTCCGGCTGAAGATCAAGAAGAAAGGTCGCAACAGAATTTACAGAGACAGTTCTGTTTTGAGTCTCAATACGTATATCTGCTACAGCAGATGCGGATATTTTACTTTGGGTTTCGTGGAGCTGTTCTGCATATGCTATTGACTGGACAAGCAGCAGTAAAAAAATTATGTAACGCATTTGAGTTCTCCTTTTTTTACGGGATTGTGTCTGCGGGACAGTATTTATGTTTAAATTCTTGACAAGACAGACTATTTATCTCAAAGCTATCCTGAAATATATAGAGATCTATTGTCAAGAAAAGAAGTTAAATATCTCTTGCTTTATATGGAGACTCCAGGGTGATCCCACAAACTGCTGACAGCCCGGGTTCTAATACCCCGGGATTGAATACCTTCAAGATATTTGTGCCGTTTGCTTGCGGCTATTTCCTCTCTTATCTGTATAGAGTGGTAAATGCTGTTATTGCTCCTGATATTGTGTCAGATCTCAACTTGAATCCATCACAGCTTGGACTTCTGACATCCACATATTTTATCTCGTTTGCATCGTCACAACTTGTTTTAGGCATACTTCTGGATCGTTATGGCCCAAGAATCATAAATTCGCTGCTGCTTCTTTTTGCAGCTTCCGGAGCATTGGTATTTGCAACATCCGACACAATAGCAGGAGTCATTTTGGGACGAGCCCTGATCGGATTCGGAGTCTCCGCGTGTCTTATGGCTGCATTCAAAGCATATGTTCTGTGGTTTGAGGAAAAAATGTGGCCAAGGGTAAATGGATTGCAGATGGCGGCCGGCGGATTAGGAGCCCTGACAGCCACAACTCCTGTAGAGTGGGCACTCAACTTGACAGACTGGAGAGGGCTTTTCATGCTGCTTGCCCTGTTGAGCCTGTTTGTCTCGTTGATGATCTTTTTTGTGGTTCCGGAAAAACGCTCTGAAAAAGTTCCTGAATCGTTCAGGAAGCAGATCTCAGGTGTAAAACTGATCTTCTCAAGCCCTGAG
>JADFYT010000475.1 GCA_015232935.1 Desulfamplus sp. | reverse complement strand
GATACTGTATTTGTGGTTGGGTGCGAGGAACGGCTATTTCCTCACTGGCGGTCAATAGATTCAGGAGACAAGGCAATTCAGGAGGAGAGACGTCTTATGTATGTTGCCATGACAAGAGCTCAAAGACATCTTTATCTTTCTCATGCCAGCTACAGAAAAGGGCAGTCCGGTACAAAAAGCAGGTTTATTTACCAGATTGAGGAGTGCCTCAGGTGACAATGTAAAGGAGAGCCGTTTCCTCTCAGGCATGAATGCCGCAGCCTCTACGGCTATTTTTCAAGATGAACCATGGCCGTGTAAAATCTTTTTACCATTAAAATACAATCTGATTACCATGAAAATGCAATATGATTTTCATGATTCAGGGTGGCTGCGATATAACCATGCTCTTCTGGGTAAAATTCGTACATTGATGTGAAAAAATTGTAATTTTTACGGGTAATAAAACCTGAAGCAGATACATAAGAGAGTCTCGTTTCCTTGTTTTTAAATGGCTTGGTGGGGGTATTTATACAGATTTCCAGAAAGGTCTTTTGGCAAGACAAAACTTTTGCTATAGACTTCCAGAAAAGTCTTTTGTCGAGACAAAGCCTTTACCAGCAGTCTCATGCAGCGTTTCCATCAATTTGATTATCCGGAAAACTATAATTCGCCCAGCGGTGTTGGCACGTCTATTGCTGAACTGTCAGCCATAAAGAGTTGCTTTGCCTATAGGTAACTCGGTTGCTTTTACCGTGAGAATATTCATTCTGACAGTAAAAATAAAAAGAGATGGATTATGCAAGGAGATTAGAGAGTATGAAACCGGTTAGTCTTATTATTGCGGGTCTGATGATGGTATTTGCTGCAAGTACTTCGGTTATGGCTCAGGAAGTTATAATCAAGGGCACTGTTGTGCAGGCAGAAGATGTCTGTGGTGTTATGTCAGAAGAGGCCATCTACATAATTCCCTGTAGTCAGGTTGATGACTTTGATGGAAAACTGGTAAATATAGTCGGCATGGTGACGGAGGTTGGTGATATCCAGACTATTGATGCAACAAGCGTCCAGACTATTGAATGAAATATGGTTTTCCAGAAAAGTCTCTCGGCCAGATAAACCCGTTGGTAGTGGTCTCACAGAGCATTGCCACCAATCTGATTTTTATGTGAAAACCTATATCTGCCTGGGGAGGGGAGACTGTCTCTCCCCCCGTGTTTTAAATAAATTCCAATAACTCAGGGTTGTAAATTGTCATGCTGTCATCTTTTGTAGCCATGGCAAAGATATTATTCTTGGTCAGGAAAGTTATATTATCCTCTGACAGATAAAGAGACGCAAATACAGGTATCAGCTTTTTCTTGCCAATTATTGGGAACCATGATTTCAGTTCGGGTATAGATCTAATAAACTCTGAAATATATTCTGTTCTTGGTGTGGCTTTAGTTTCTACAATAAAAACAAGATCCTTTGTCTCGGCTACTACATCAAATTCCTTCCGTACCGTACCTTCTGAATTCAGTTTTCGCAGACGAACCGCAAAAAAATCAAAATCTTGAACCTGAAAGAACTCTCTTGAGACTCCTTTGAGTCCTGGAGCAACAATATCTTCAACAATAGTTCCCATTTTGTTGGCAAGCTCTCCCCACCGTTTATTCATACTTTTTCTATCTGCTTGGCTTTCTGCTTTAAACTGTTTCATTTCATCTTTAAATTGGCTCATCTCATCCTTGAATTGGCTCATCTCTTTTGATAGCTGTTTGATAGCTATATCAGTCTTCATTGATTGATATGCAAGCTCCATCATTGCTACCTGAAGGTCAGTCAGTTCCTCTTTTAACGCCGGTTCTCCCATGATCGATCTCCTTTTGTATTTTGTGAATGATGTTTGAATATAATTCAACATATAAAGAAAAGCAATCATTCTAAAGTGCTGCCATAATGAGGATAGCTTTTTCTGTTTTAGCCGCAATTACACCTTAATGGTAGTTGTGTGGCCACCCCGAGCCATGAAAATCAAAATGCATTTTCATGGTAAGTATTGGCTAAGTGATTGCCCTCTATTTTTAATCCATTTTATGGATTTTCCTTTTCTCTTGATAGATGA
>JADFYT010000474.1 GCA_015232935.1 Desulfamplus sp. | reverse complement strand
TTGCCATTTCCAGTTGTGCCAGTCGCTTAAAGAGGCGTTCAATGTTTTGAGAATATGATCACGACGCCTCTCTCTTCTATCAACAGAGTCGGGAGCAAGTCCGTCAGCATACCTGCACATATATTTTGCGACCTCTTCAGATAAAGTGTCAAGCTGGAGGCTTCGTTCCACAGCAGCCTCTCTTCCTTCCATCTGGCTTGTTACAAGGTGATAATCCGCAAATTTTCTTCTTGCTCCTCTTCCGTGAAGACCCAAAAAAAGATATAGAATTTCCGCGTAAAAGGCAGGCCCAAGATCCGGCCTTGGCACATTGCCGGCTATATCCAGTATTGCCTGAGCCACAGAAAATTGGGATTTCTCTTCCGAACGGCAGGTAAATATCTGGTTGATTACCTGAGCACAGTCTCTAATGCGGATGACTATTCCCTCATTGAGAGAATTAAAGTCGTCAGTAGTTTCATACTGCATTTTATGGACGTATTCCGCCGCTTTTTTACGAAATTCATCAATAACGTTGTATTGACGAGCAATTTCAAAAATTTCAGGGATATTTGATAAAAGATATTCAGGACAATATTTGTCTGTATTGATCATAATAACAGTGCCTTTTTTATGTTGATTGATTTTTTACATGCTTACCCACTCAACTATCAGCTTCATAGTTCTCATGACATTACCGTGTGATAGGTCTGGAAAAAAGTTCAGGCAGGATGCCTGTATCAGGAAGATAAGGAGTGTGCAAATTAAAGTTTTATAAAATAAATTTCCTGTAAAGCTGGATTTTGTTCCTTGATTGTACTGGAATGAAAAGCGAGTTCTTCAGGAAGTCTAATAATTTTTGCCTGTTGCTGATCGTAATTATATTCGTGTTGTTACAATCATGATTAATTTGTTAATATAGGCATTATGATAGCCTGAGTCAAGTTTAAAAAGACTCGGCTCAGGTCAAGTGAGACAGAATCACAATCAGACAAAATATGAATGCAGAGCCTTTAATGTCTTTTCAATATCACTCTCCTTTACCAGAAAATAGAGTGCGGCTTTTGATGGTCCGTATGATATCATCTCGATGTTGACATCTGCCTCTGACACCGCGGCAAAACATTTTGCCGCAATTCCGCGGTGGTTATGCAACCCATCGCCAACGACACTTATCAGAGCATTGTCTGTAACCTGCTCTGATTCTCTATAGAGTCTGGGTTTCATGTTTGTGATTACAAAGTGAGCCTTGTCAATATCTTTTCTGGAAAGAAGCAGGCTTATGCAGGTCTGGGAAGTTACAACAGATTTGATATTTATCCCGGCTTCTGAAATTGTACCGGCTATCTTTGCAAGTATGCCCTGTCTTAGTCCTACTCCTGATGCATAAACCTTGAGTACCGCGATGTCATTTGTATGCGATATGCTTTTTACTACATTGTCCGCGGGAACTGCACGCTCTGTAATCAGGCTGCCTGTGCCATCAGGATCAAGAGTGTTCTTGATCGAGATGTTTATGCCTGATTTGCGTACTGGCTCTACGGTTCTTGGATGAAGAATGTTTGCTCCTGAGTATGCAAGTTCGGATGCCTCTTCATAGCTTAACACCGGAATCAGCTTTGCGTCCTTTACAGCATTGGGATCCGCACTCATAAAGCCTTCGGTGTCTTTCCAGATCTCCAGGATATCAGCTTTTAAGGCAGCCGCAACAACGGCAGCAGAATAATCGCTTCCTCCTCTTCCAAAGGTTGTAATTTCTCCTGATTCGCTGATGCCAAAAAAACCGGGAATAAACAAAATCCTGTCAGATCTCTTGTGAGGACTATAAGAGTGAGAGCAATGATTGCCGCAAGTCAGAAGCGGACGGACATTTTTTTCAAAATTCTGTGATGTTACAGGCATATTCGCAGTTGCATCACCAAACCTGCCATCTGTAATAATCCCCGCATCCTGTGGCATTATACAGATTGAATCCTCACCTCTGCTTTTCAGCACTCCTGCCATCAGGACAACTGAAAGCCTCTCGCCATAGCTTACAATAATATCGTGCATTCTGGGTGTCACTTCCCTTGTGAAATTTATCCCGAAATAGTATCGTTCAATCTTTATAAAAAAC
>JADFYT010000473.1 GCA_015232935.1 Desulfamplus sp. | reverse complement strand
TAACTGGTGATGCAGTGGTTTGTGCCAGCTGTTGAAGGGATTCAAAAATATCATGCCACGCACTCTCAGGGGTCGGGGTATCTATAATTATATCATGCCATGATATGCTCATTATTCACCTCCATCCTTAAAGTTTACTTCCAGAGATGCCTTGAAGGTTGAAGGGATTCTCTGAAGAATCTGTTTTATCTGTTGAACAGTTAGTCCTTTAAGCTCAATTCTGGCACTATCAAGCGATTTATCCGAGCTGATGCCCCATTTTTCAAAATAACCTGAAAGATTGATTCCATTAGCCGGTTCATCTGATTTTCGGTTTTGGGTGATAATCAATGGTCTGTCAGGAAGACCTGGAAAATCAGGAATATTATTTCCACCTTTCCGGCCTTTTTCTCCAACTACCCCTTCAGCATCAGAAGATGATCCGGCAGCATAATCTGTGGGTTTGAAAATATTTCCGCCATTTGTTGTTGACCCGGGTTGTTCCACAGGTTTGTTAGGTACAGAAACAGCACCTCCTCCAACAGATCCGGGAAGACCAAGCTGAATCTGTCTCATTTCCTGACCAGTCCGGAAGGCTCTGGAACGGATATATCGTTTTGCATCCTCATCTGTATTATCCTCAGCCCTTCTGCCAATCCAGTTTCCTCCGACATTCAGGACAATCTCACCTTCAGCCGCAGTGTCAATAATAAATTCAAAAGTTTTTGTTTCCCCAAGAAACGGCAGTGCATCACCAGCGTTAGGTGGCGGTGGCTCCATAAGATCTTCCATTACACTTCCCACAAAATCCGAGTCTTTGGCTCTCTTCAGAATAAACGTCTTGAAATCAGTCTGGTCAAAGAGGTCAGAAAGAATTTTTTTCTCCACAGCACCGGGAATGTTGGCACCCTGTTCTGTAATTTTCTCAATGTCAAAAGAACATTTTTGAGGAGACTGGAAATCCCATTGCCTCAAGATAGCGAATCTATTAAATCTGGATTTGAGTATTTGCCTCAGCGGTCTGTCAAAATCCTGATGAAGTCCACGGTATATTGGATCAACACCCCACCCTTCACGAGAGCAGAGAAAACTGCAGCGGGAGGTATAAGTTAATTCCATATCAGAGTATAATCCTTGTTCATCTACACCCAGAAGGAGAAATCGCACAGTGTTTCTTCTGCTCGGAATATGTTTTGCCAGCCAGCTACCTAAACTTGCATTCAAATTTGCTCCGGTTTGCAATGGTTCTGGTATAACAACAACAACTGGTCGATCCCATCTGGATGGTTTGTCTGCTTCATCTGCATTAGTCCATGGATCGTTTTTCCAGTTTTCACCAAGAACAATAACTCTTGACAGTGGTTCATTAGTTTCCTGAACCAATATATGTTTAAGGGTATTTTTTATGTGATCAATATCTTTGGCAGGGTAAACCGTCTGCCCGTCGGAAGGGAGAGCTCCAGTATTCCATAATTTATCATTTTTTGCACAAGCTCTTACTTTGGATCGTGGATTTTCCTGCAATCCAAACCACAGAGGCCCTCCGGGTACTTCATCTCCGTGAATATTAATGCTGTTTTCAATCAGGTTGGTAAGCTCTGCCTGAAATGTATTGTCATCAATGGCTGCCTGGCGAGTTATATCCAGATGGAGAACCGCGGGTGTACCACCCTGATTCCTGCCTGGTGACATTGAACGCATCCAGATTGAACTTATCAGCTCTCTGGCATTTGGCACCTTTGCACCTGTGGCATAGACAGCTTCAAGGTTACGTTGGGCAATCTCTCTCAATCTTTCCTGACCAACCTGTTGTGCTATTGAGTCAATCAGAGATTGCACCTCCTCAGTTTCACCATCAACAAAAAAATCAGAGGGAGTTATTATTGGAGTCTCTTCTCCTCTGGTTTTATAAACTTGAGCGAGGATTCGTATCATATCTCTGGCATTCTGTGCAGCCTGAGACATAAGGATATGGTCTTCAAGAAGCAGAATAAGCTCGGGGCTGAAAGGCCAGCATTCAAAAACTTCGCTCTGTATGCGAGCACTTTCTGCATCCGATTTGTCAGCATGCAAGATCCGGAACCGTTCATTTGCATAGGCACCGGCAACCATATTGATTTCA
>JADFYT010000472.1 GCA_015232935.1 Desulfamplus sp. | reverse complement strand
CCAAAATCTGCGTTCAATAAAATCAACGAGTTATTGTGCTGTAAAATGCCCATTAAGGACTTTTTACGAGGCCATCAATTTATGATTCCAAAAACTTTTTCCATCAACCTGTCGATGGCCAGAACAGCGGGAGAGTCATCCGGCAATTCAACAAGAGACCTTCGCTCCATATCAAATTCAAGCAACGTATCATCGTTTGGAATTGTGCCAAGAATTTGAACGCCTATTTTGTCTGCCTCATCAAGAAAAACCTTACCAAGTTCAGGCGGAGCCCTGTTCACTATCAAACCGACATTGGATACACTCAGCTTCAAACTATCTAGCATATCATTGATTCTCCCGACCGCTCTCAAGCCCCGCAATGCATAATCAGTCACAAGCAGAAGCATATCTACCTTGCCACTTGTTCTACGGCTCAAATGCTCCATTCCAGCTTCATTATCAACCAGAAGATATTTATAGTTTTTTTCAAGCTCCTCTGTGAACCGGTTCAGGATATTGTTGACCATACAATAACACCCCTGCCCCTCCTGACGGCCCATAACAAGAAGGTCAAATGCCTTTTGCTCCATCAGTACCTGATTCATAAGCATCTCAAGATAGACGATCTTGTCCATTCCAGAAGGGACTGCTTGAGGATCTTTCATAAAATCCTCTCTGATATCGCCCACTGTTTTCAAGATCTCCATCCCCAAAGTTTCGCCCAGATTGCTGTTTGGATCCGCATCTACCGCCAGCACAGGGCCAAGCCCTTTTTTTGAAAAATAACGCAATAGAAGTGAGGATACAGTTGTTTTGCCGACCCCACCCTTTCCTGCCAATGCAATAATTTTACTCATCTTTACTCCAGTTTATTTCAAAATTTCTCGAATTTGCCATATATATCTCAAATTTGCCATATATATAAAAAGCAATCTGTTCCAACCGGCATTTATGCCATGTCTTTATTCAGCAATTTCAATCAGACATTGATTGCAGCGAAGCTGCCTGTGTTCTTGCCCAGGAACTTCAATCCAGCAAAAATTGCAGCCAGTCTGCTTATGTTCCAACATTGATGATGTTTTTTCCCATAAAAAGCACAAAATAACAAGCCCATATTTATATTTACACTCCTGCCAAAGTAATGATAAATACCAAACTGTTTGGGCAAAATGATATTTAGATGCCCTTTCCCACAATAGAAGAAGGCTGGCTTCCAGCTTTAAAGACCAACACAGAACAATAATAATGAATGATCTAAAAAACCAAATGGAATCAAGTTGAAATGACTCAAAAAATACAGAACATGCTAAAAAAAATAACCTATATTGAAGCAGATATTGAAATTCAAAAACAGATTCTTTTTTCAATCCCTTCTGAAAAAACAGATGAGATGGAACAGGTAATGACAGGAATTGCTGAAAAAAAGGATATGATCAACAACCTGAGAGATCAGATCAAAGAGGCCGATCCGTTAGAGTTTGACAGAATCATACGCTTTGAAAATGCTGCGATCGAGTTCAAAAAAATCGCGGCTGAAAAAAAATTCAGTGAGGTATTTACATTGAGCAGCGTCGATGCATGCGTTGTTTCGCTGAAAAATGGCAAAAAGATTGACTGTCTTGTCAAGGCACGGGATCTCAAAGGGGACTGGGCAGCTATTACCGTTGACGGAGAGATTCTTCATATTTCAAAAAGCGATATCAAGCTGTAATTTAAAATGCCGAACAAACATAAAAAGCCTGGCAAAGAAGTGTCTGTTTTTTCTTCTCTTTGCCAGGCTTTATACATTTCAATCGGGCTTTCATGCCCTGTTCCCGAGCAGCAAAACAATCCGGAAACAGAGCGGGTCGACCATTATCAAGCCTTAAGGCTCGACTGAGCAGATCTCAGGGTATTTTTCATAAGCATTGCTATTGTCATTGGACCAACACCACCTGGTACAGGGGTGATCTTTCCTGCAATCTCTTTTGCCTTTTCAAAATCAACATCACCTTTGAGAATGGCCTTGCCGGTTTTTTCATTCATGCCAACCCGGTTTACACCAACATCAATAACAGTAGAACCAGGCTTGATCCATTCGGGCTTGACAAGGTCGGGTACTCCGGCAGCCACGATAAGAATATCT
>JADFYT010000471.1 GCA_015232935.1 Desulfamplus sp. | reverse complement strand
GATTCCAGACAACGTCATGTGCATAGTCTGGAAAGAGAAGTTTGAACACTCTCCAGAATATTTTTCCAAACTGGTTCTTGCCTTTTCTAAAATCAAAGGCTGTATAGATTACAAGGCGGTTATTACCATCTTTTGTGGGTGAGATATCAAAAAGGAGCTTGCCGTTCGTTGCAAAAAGTTCTGATGGCTCATAGAGCAGAGACTTTCCGGCAATTGTTTTGGCAAGACAGATACCCATGGAAACCGGAAGCCCTCTTAGACTGTAGCTGACCACAGATCCCTCCTGGTTTGGCAATCCTGAAGTTCTTGTTACATCCACAAATCTGAGCCTCAAGAATTTGCCTTCCCTGGAGCCGAACTTGCCAAGCTCTTCAAAGATTCTATCTGATGAAGCCCTGATCTTTATGGCATACATCCTCTCCATATCAGGCGATCTGTCAAGTTTTATTCCTATAGGTTCCGAGATTGATTTTTTGAAATAATCTCGCTTCTCTTTTATGATGACAGTCGGGATTTTTGGCTTTTGTCACCCATTGAGGATCTGTTCTTATTGGACGACCAAGGCCTATAAAATCAGATATTCCCTCTGTGACAAGTTTATCCGCACACAAAGGGGTGGTGACTCTTCCTGATATTATTGTCGGTATGTTGACCCTTGCAGTAAGCTTAGCCATATCCGGTTCAAGATATGCAATCCTTGACATCTTTTTTAGGACTGCCGGAGACAATATGGAGTTATAGGTACCCACAGAAGCAGAAAGATACGCTATCCCCTCGTTTTCCAGAATAGAGGCAAATACAAGAGATTCAGACAGATCAATGCCTCCTGGCACCCACTCTCTGAGAATAATCCTGAAACCCAGAGGCATGTCTTTCGGGAGCCTTTTCTTTACTTTTCTTATAACTGCAAGCGGAAAGGCCATTCTCCTCGAAAAATCGCCTCCAAATCCTGATTTGATCTGATTCGTAAAAAAGGAGAGATACTGACATAAAAGATATCCGTTAGCCCCGTGAAGCTCAACCATGTCAAAACCTGCCAGATAGGCTCTGAAAGCAGCACTGGCAAAATCATTAATCACCCTCTCGGTGTCATATGATGTCATGGGATCCCGCCAGGTTTTGATCTTCTCTATCACGTACCGCGTCAGGCCAAATCGCTTCTCAAAAGGAAAAAACTCCATAAAGCCTTTTAGTGATTCCACGTTAAAAGAAAGATTTGCACTTGTCATGGGAGATGGAAGCAAGGGGCGTTCTGTTCTTGCAAACCTTCCGGCATGGTTCAGCTGAATGCAGGCAACAGCACCTTTTTGCTTTATCGCATCTGCAAGTTTGCTCAAACCAGGAATAAATTGATCCTTGTCAGCTCTTAGATTAAATCTTGATACAACCCCATCATGAGAAACAGCAGCGTTTGCGACAACAACCATTCCCACGCCAGAAGCGGCAATCCTTGAATAGAAATCTACCATCCAGGAACTTGTGCTGCCGTCAGTATATGCAAAACCTGTATGAACAGGCAGAGCAACAAGCCGGTTTTTAATTTCATATTTCCCGATATTTAAAGGGGTGAAAAGAGATGAATAGCCCATTTTATTCCCTTGATCGTCCTTACGATAACCCTGATTGATGGATTGTATTGCCATGAAAATGCGTTCTGGTTTTCATGGTAGAGGGGTGGCCACCCAATGGCCATGAAAGTTTATTTGGTTGTTTATCATTTTAATGGACAGTTTATCATATATTTTATACTCATACAAAATATACTCATACAAAAACAAGTCAAACTCTCTACTCTGGAGGCTCTATGGGCTATACAATTCTTGTTACAGGAGCATCAGGCTATCTTGGATCAGTTCTTTGCGTGGATCTTGCCCGTTATCACAACATCGTAGCTCTTGACAGAATAACACCTTCTGAAAAATTAAGAAAAGCCGCACCATCGGTGCATTGGGAAAAAGGGGACGTGGCAGATGCTGACTGCATTGACTGGGTATTCAGGCGAAGTTTATCAAGAGGCAACAAGATAGATTATGTTATCCACTTTGCCGCATATACCGGTTTTGGAAAAAAATGGCAGGACGAATACTGCAACACCAATGTTATTGGCACC
>JADFYT010000470.1 GCA_015232935.1 Desulfamplus sp. | reverse complement strand
GTATCGAGATACTTAAACTTCTTTCAAATCAGGCGGCAATCTCGATTGTCAATGCCCGTCTTTATCAACAGGTTGTTGACCATGCCGCAATTCTGGAAAAAAGGGTTGCCGAGCGAACTGTGGAGCTTAACCGTTCCAATGAGGTGCTCCAGCAAACACTGGATGACCTTCATGCGGCTCAGGCACAGCTGGTTCAAAAGGAGAAGATGGCGGCATTGGGGCAGCTTGTTGCAGGGGTTGCACATGAGATCAATACGCCTCTTGGGGCCATAAATACCAGTGCGGGAAATATAACAAGAGCCATTGGCGAGATTTTGACAGGTCTTTCCCTGATATACCGGTATCTTACCCCGTTTCAGGAGGCGGTTTTCAATGAGCTGATAGGAGAGATCGGGAAGAGCAAGGAGTTGCTGACAAGCAGGGAAGAGCGACAGATAGTTCGCAGACTGGCAAAGGAGCTGGGCGATGCCGGAATTGAGCAGGGCAGGGATATGGCATCCTTGCTTGTTCAATTGAGAGTTTATGAAAATCCGCTCAGGTTCAAAGAGCTTATGTCCCATGAGAAGAAGAGCTTTATTTTTAATATGGCATACCATATAGCAACCATTGTTTCTGGCAGCAGAAATATTCATACCTCGGTTGAGCGAGCCTCCAAAATAGTATTTGCACTTAAATCCTTTGCCCATTTTGACCATCATGGCGTAAAAATAGAAGCAGATATCAAGGATGGACTAGAATCTGTATTGACAATTTATCATAATCAAATTAAGCAGGGGATAAAATTAATTCGTGACTATGGGGATATCCCGAAAATATCATGCTACCCTGACGAGCTCAATCAGGTATGGATAAACCTGATTCATAATGCCTTGCAGGCAATGGAGTACAAGGGTACATTAACGGTCGGGATTGGTCGGCAGCCCTGCTCTGTTGTTGTCACTATCAGGGATACAGGGTGCGGTATTCCTGCTGATATTCAACATAGAATTTTTGAGCCTTTTTTCACCACAAAACCTGCTGGTGAAGGCAGCGGTCTTGGGCTTGATATCGTAAGGAAGATTGTTGAAAAACATGGCGGAACAATTGATATCCATTCAAAAGAGAATGAAGGAACAGTCTGTAGTGTATCCCTTCAGTTTTTGTGAGGAGTCTGCCCACATTTTGCCTTGACACCTGATTTTTCTCATAAAAAGCCAGAAATATGCAAACAGTCAGAGACATGCTTTTTACACCATGTAATTTCAATCAGTTATAGATAGAGAAGTGGCCTTGGGCATTGTTTTTGCGAGGAAGTTCTATTTCGGGATGACTCCAGTTAAAGTCTTGTGGCCATAGGGGACAGTATGAGCAAGAAAAGCGTAATACTTTTTGTTGATGATGAAAATATCGTTTTAAATTCAATCAGGACTCTTTTGAACCAGAGATTTGATGGAAACGTCAGGATTGAAATTGCTGAAAGCGGAGAAGAGGCTCTGGAGATCATTGACGAGATCTTTGAAGAGGGCGAGGAGCTTCAGGCACTGGTCGCTGATTACATCATGCCAGGAATGAAGGGTGACGAGCTGCTTGCCAATGTTCATGAAAGGCTGCCCGAAGTTCGGAAAATACTTCTTACAGGACAGAGCGATCTTGCGGGAGTCAAGCGAGCCATAAATGAAGCCGGCCTGTACCGTTTTATAGAAAAGCCGTGGAAAGATGAAGATCTGATTCTTACCCTTCAAAGTGCCATGCACGCTTATCATCAGGATCAGGAGATTGCAAGGCAGAATGAGGAGCTTCGTTTGGTCAATGCTGAACTGTACAGGGTCAATGAAGAGCTTCTCACCATGAATGAGGAGCTTGAAAATATTGTAAACGAGAGAACCCGCGAGCTTCGTGACAAAAACAGGGAGCTTGAGATCCTTGCAGTAACCGACCGTTTGACAGGTATATGCAACCGCCTTAAACTTGATGAGGTGTTTGAGCATGAACGCGTCCGTTCGCAAAGATATGATATCGAGTTTTCAGTGATTCTTATGGATATCGACCATTTCAAGAGGATCAATGACACTTACGGCCATCAGGTAGGAGATGTTGTTCTTGTGGAGATGGCCCGTATTCTTATGGAACATCTGAGAA
>JADFYT010000046.1 GCA_015232935.1 Desulfamplus sp. | reverse complement strand
AGCGTTTCTCGGATTTTATTGACGAAGACAGATCAGCTCATGTGAAAATGTATAATGCAGTAGAGACTGGTCAGATAAAAGGTGCCAAGCCAAGATTCATATTAATACCAAAAAGCAGTATCGACTGGTATATTCCTATGGATAGCAGGTAATATGGAGAATAAGTACGTTGCTGCAGAACATAGGCAGCTTGGTTGCAATTAATGTCTGATTGAAATTCCCGAGCAAGAACATATCCAGCTTTGCTGCGATTGCAGTACAATACCTTCAAGATATCCCCATATTCCGGCATTTTTCAAAACTCCGGCATTTCAAAAATATGCCGGAATATCTTTTATGTGAAAGTTCTTTCAAATAGCTGTAATTATAAGACTTTAATTTTTGGTTGTGCCCATCAGGGTATGGCCGTTATCTAAATTTTTGAGTTTTCAAACCTGCTTACCTGTTGCTGGTAGTAATCCTTTTTATCGGTGGCATTTTCAAGAGCCTCTTTAGCGGCATTGAGAGCTTCGGTATAATATCCATTGACAAAACATGCCTCTGCATAGGTATCAAGGATATGAGAAGGCAGAGCTGGCCGAATCAGGTTTTGTGAATCTTCGGTCTTGTCTGGATAAGATTTCTCTTTTGCCTTTTCCGCCTCAACAGCTTTTGTGGCAAGTTCCAGAGCCTTTGGAGGATCCTTGAAATTTTCATCCTCGCATGTCGCAAACAGCCAGGCAAGGTTATTTAAGGCATGGGTGTTAACTGGATCAAGCGATATGACAGCATTGTAATATGAAACAGCTTTGTCAAATTTTTCTTTATTGTAGTAATAGTCTGCGGCTATGAGCAGGGTTTCAATATTGTAATCTCCGGCCTGAAGTGCTCCATTCACAAGTTGTTCATTGAAAATCCTTTCTGCAAGAAATTCATTGATTCTCTCTTTGCCCTGTCCGTAATTGAAATAATATCCAGCAGAGCAGACAATCACCATTGTAATTATATACCCCTTAACCATCCATGTTACTTTTTTGTTGTGCCTGTTGATATATTCAGGATTGAGTTCGCACAGATGTAGAAAGTCAACTCGCTCCTTTATGCTGTAATGGTGCCAGTTAGGCTTCTCCCATGATTGCCTGCTTGATCCCGCTATCCTGTGGAATGTCCGGATAAGAGCAGATGAGTCAGGAAGGTAATTATAGACATGGATATCAGCCTGGCGCTCAAAGTTTCTCATGAAAAATCCAAATACATACCGAAAATAAATCAGAAAAGCCATAATGAGGACAAGGCTCAGCACAAGTGTTATTCCGGTCTCATGGTCAATACCTGAAAAAGATATGAGCTTCATAAGCGGTTCAGAATAATATATAAGAACTACGGGATCAAACAGGGAATATACACATGCAATATATCCGGCAAAAAACAGAAGATAAAAATGAATATGTTTTTTTTGAATATGGCCGATCTCGTGTGCAATAACCGCATCTATCTCTTCAGGATCAAGGTTTTTGATCATTGCGGGCGTAACAAGGATGTAACGGAATTTTCCCCAGAGACCCATTACTCCGGCGGTTATCATTGAACCGCCAAACAGCTCCCATTTCAGGATATCCGCGTATTTTAATTTTGCCCTGTCACACAGAAACTGGATTCTTGATCTTGCAAATCCCGGTTCAAGTGGTTTGCATCCCCACATTTTCTGTATCAAAAGAGGCCCCAGGCAGGCCACCGCAATTAAAAAAACAAGCACGTAAGTGATTTCGCCCTGAGGAGTTGAAAGAAATCCCCTTGGCTGATCAAACGGTACAAGTTCAATAATATCAGCGGTAAATGAAAGCAGAAACCAGGGCAGCAGAGCAGGCAGTGAAAAGGAGATATTGGATAGAACAAAGCTCTTTTTTGAGACATAGCCTGTAAAATGGCTCTTTTGAATGTTCCAGGAAGAGTTCCATACCAGCACAAGATATAACAGGAAAACAGAGAGAAAAACAACAGCTTCCAGGGTGGGAAACAGCCTGAAAAGCCATATATTATCAAGCAGGATATTCAACCTGAGAATATAGAGGTCAGCCGCGAACAGCACAAGAGCCAGAATGGAGAGTCTTGAAAGGCTTTTTTCCACCTGCTGGTCCAGAGTCATTATGCCTGTGGAATCTTCAGCGGTTCGCTCCAGGCGTTTAAAGGCAAGGCGGCATATCAGGGCAAATATAAAAACAAGAAAGATTGCTGTCCACAAAGCATTGTGGGGCATATGCATCTCTGTACCTGGAAATTCACTGGTAGAGTAGAGAATAAGGGCGACCAGAAAGTATATGAAATTGGAAAACATTCAGATTTTACCTGTTCTTGCAAATGTTGAAAGTACAATCCATGATTTTACGTCAAATTTTATCCCGGGTGTTGAAACAAGCTCTTGAGCATCTTTACTTGAGACCATCAAGACAGTGATATCCTCGGAGTCTTCATTCCATTTGACCGATGGGGTGCCTGTGCAGTTGACATAAACCAGGGCTATAGATTCATCTGTCATCCCTGATGATGAGTATATTACAGGACTTGTTCTGATAACGCTTGTAATATCAAGTCCTGTCTCTTCCCTCAATTCCCGTGCCGCTGTCTCTTCAATCTGTTCCCCCTTGTCCATAAGCCCTGCCGGAAACCCGTACTGATAATCGCCAAGAGGTACGCGAAATTCCTTTATTATAACTAATTTCTGATACTCCTGATGGAACGGAACCAGAACTACTGCGTGTGGTTTTTGGTTCATGGCGTGTGGTGCTTGGTTCGCGGTGTTTTTTGTTTTATCAATATTAGTCTCATTGAGTTCGATCTCATTGAGTTTTTTATCAGCGTTCATTACATCAGGTATTTCTGATCTTGATGCGAATATCCATGATTTGGGATTGCCGATCCTGTCTTGATATTTTATGGAAAAGAGGTTGAGATGGTTAAAGTCAGTCATTTTTTTTGTTTCAATAATATTCATGCAAAGGGTACCTTTTCTTGCTGTTCATACATACATCAACTTCCGCACAAGATTAATCCTGTGCTCCCTTGTCAACCAGGGCTTTTGCAAGCCTCTTCCTTTAGGGAGTGGCCATTGACGCATAAATATGGTTAATGAGCTCTGTTGTCAAGTGAACACAAATACATTATCCTGGACAATTGTATTCAATGCAACCCGACTGTCTGTACAATAGCTGTTTCAGGAAAAAATCTGTAAAATAGTTGGTTCAGGAAAAAAAAGGTTGATTAACAACAATGAACCTGTTTAACATCAAAAAAAAATGTCCATCACGATTTTTAAATATCCGTCACCATAAAAATCAATTTTGATGGCCTCGTCAAAAGCCAAATTAGAACTAATGCAGCCAAATTAGAACTACTGCTTCTTCAAGTTTAAACTGTCGAGTCTATTTTCAGGCTATTCAAGTTCGCGAATAGTTTTCTGCCCGACAACCAGACCTTGAAAGAACACTTCAGAGGATATCTGTCTGGTTCTGGACTCATTGCAAAACCATCGAACATGATAATGATCACTAAAGAGGATATTGGCAATGTTTATTAGAAAGACATTTTTCTTTTCACTTCCTGTTTTGCTGATCTTGATATTTCCAGCTGACAGACTTCATGCTGTCACAATTCTGAAAATGAACCATCAATTTCCGGACGATACCGCAGGATCCAGAATTGACCAGTGGTTTTGTGATCAGATCAAATCCGAAACAGGAGGTAAGATAGAGATCAGGATTTTCTGGTCAAATGGACTTGCTGACCCCAAGGAGAATCTTGAGCTTCTCAAAACCGGCAAGATTGATATGGCTGCAATGTCTTCGGGCTATTTTTCTTCGGAAATGCCATTTTTTTCTGCTCCAAACTCAATACCAATGGGCATGGACAACATCTGTCAGGCAAGTGAAATAATGAAAAAATTAATGGATACAATTCCTGCTTTTACAGAGGAGGCCTCAAAAAATCGTATCCATCCGCTTTTTTTTCATCTGCTTAATCCCTATCTGCTGGTGACAAAAAAACCTGTACTTAAATTTTCAGATCTTGAAGGCAAAAGAATCAGAACCTGGGGCAATGATATGCCTCGCCTGATAGAGGCTGCAAAGGCAAAGCCAGTTCCTCTCTTTTTGCCAGATATCTACAGTGCCATGAAAATGGGCGTAATTGACGGATGCCCTTTTTCTGTTGATCTTGTGGTTTCGTACAAGATATATGAACTTGCACCCCATATTACAGAGGTTGTTTTATGGGAGGGGCCTGGCTGGGGGATATGGATAAGCGACAACATATGGAAGACCCTTGCTCTGGATGTTCAGACAGTTTTTACAAAAACGGCACAACTTGCAAGGCAAAAAGAGTTAAAGTCAACTCTTGCGGCTGCAAAAGAGGCAAAAAAATTTTTGTTGCAAAATAAAGTCAGGTTTCACTCTTTTCCGGACAGAGAGCTTGCTAAATGGCGTGATGCCAATCCAGATTTTTTTTCTGATTTTATAAGCCGGATGGCTCGACAGGGCAAAGAAGATGACGCAAAACAGATGGTTGATATATGGAAGAACCTTAGAAAAGAGCCAAAGTGTGAGTAAAGCAGAACCTCCTTGCAGAATTAGCTTTTCATCCAGTACAATCAAGGAAAAGGAAACAAGGAAGAACATAAACAGCTTCGCTGCAATTTTTTGCTGGATTCAAATTCCTGGGCAAATGAAATTCCGGAGTAAAAAAATATTCTGGATCAGGTGGATATGAAAAATAATAAACCACGATTTTTTTTCAATATAAGAACCAAGCTGCTCGTTGCTTTTGTACTGCTGACACTTGTTCCGTTTTTTATACTCGGCGTGCTCTTTTTCATAAACTCTAAAAAAGCCATCTCTTCCGCTGTTTTTAACCAGTTGACCAGCATAAGGGATACCAAGAAAGTACAGGTAGAAAATTTTTTTACAGAACAGCACAAACATCTTGGATTTCTTGTTGATGCTGTGAAAAACATGCAACAGGCGGCATTTCAAAGTCTCAATACGGTTCAGAACAGAAAAAAATCTGAATTGGTCAAGTATTTCGACAACTGCGTAAGCGATATAAGGGTTCTTTCCACAAACGGAAGCGTCAGAAGTGCCCTTGCCGACTTCTCGTCCGTAATTGACAGCAACGACAACTTTGATCGATCCTTATATGATTTTTTTGAATCGGTCAAATATGGCAGTCTTCTCAGGAAATTTACAGATATCTATCAATATTATGACCTGATGCTTGTCAATCGTGATGGAAAGATTGTATTTTCCATTAAAAAAGAGTCAGATTTGGGTCGAAATATTTTTAACACTACTTTTTTGAATCACAGTGCACTTGTTAATTGCTTTGCAAGGACAATGCGATCCTCCAACATAAAATATCCTGCCATTAACTTTGTTGTTATTGAGGATTTCCAGAAATATGCCCCCTCTGGAGGGCGTCATATAGCCTTTATTGGTGCCCCGATTCTTGAGGGAAATGGCACAACGCCGGCAGGAGCTGTAATTCTCAAGATTGATACCAATGCTGTCTATTCCATTGTGCAAAATCGTCAGGATATGGGAAAAAAAGGTGAAACCTGTATCATGGGAGATGCTAATGGCATCGTAACCTATCGCAGTGATCA
Source organism: Desulfamplus sp. (assembly GCA_015232935.1). Classification (GTDB taxonomy): domain Bacteria; phylum Desulfobacterota; class Desulfobacteria; order Desulfobacterales; family Desulfobacteraceae; genus Desulfamplus. Next base: position 6,235 of record JADFYT010000046.1, on the reverse strand, counting down.
GTTGCTCAAACAAGGGCGGACGGGTCAAAAAGTCCTTGACAGGGATCCTCTGAAAGGTATTGACATGGCTCGGAAGAATAAATTTGCCGGGCCTTTGATAGAATATGGAGCTAACGGAGAGATTGAAATAGCAAGATATGATGCCCTTGAAATCCCGGGACTGCAATGGATAATTGCTACCTCGATGTCACTGGAAGAGCTGATTGCTCCTGCTGAATCAAAAAAAGAGGAGTATTTCAGCAGATATGTAAGTGTTTATGGCTTCAGCGACCTTATGCTCATATCAGCCAGAGGGGATATATTTTATTCAGTTGCCGGCTCCCCCGAGTACGGCAAAAATATTGCTGACAAACCGCTTGCACAGACAAGCATTGGCAAGCTGTTTCAAAAAATCTATTCAACCGGCCAATTCGCTTTTGTAGGTTTTTCCTCCTCGTATGATGTCTCTGGCACGGATGTCTCTTTGCGTGATTCCATAGATAATCAACCCTTTGCTTTTATTGGAGAGCCGCTTTTTGAGAACGGCATCATGGAGATGATTGTTGCTCTGAAGATCCCTCTTGATATGATCAACTGGATAATGCATGAGGATACAGGTCTTGGTACTACCGGAGATGTCTATCTGATCGGACCTGATAAATTCAGCCGCTCATCTTTTGTCCCATATTCGTCTCTCAATGCGTCCCGGTCAGGTTCATTGACTTCTGGCTTCACATATTCCGATATTGACATGGCTACATATCCGGGTGTCAGATTTATGGACAGCCAGGCCATAACATCAGCCCTGTCAGGCGTTACAGGAGAAGAGATCATAAAAGACCACAACAGAGTTGAAGTGCTTTCAGCCTATGCTCCTGTAAAGGTATTTGGTCTTGACTGGGCAATCATTGCTGAAATTGAAAAAAGTAAAGCCTTTGCAGATCTGGAAGTTCTTAAACGCAATGCCTTCATAGTGGCAATATTATCTTTTGGTTTTATTATATTTATATCTTTCTTGATATCCCGCCATTTTGCAAAACCAATTGATCAACTTATCCTTGGTGTCAAACAGATAAAATCCCGAAATTTTGACATAAATGTCTATCTTCAAACAAATGATGAACTTGAAGTGCTGGCAGAGGCTTTTAATGAAATGGCCTCAGAGATAAAAAAATATTCAGAGGAACTTGAATTAAAAGCAAAAGAGATCAAGCGATATTCATATGAACTTGAATCCAAGGTAACTATTCTTGAAAATATGGAAGCAGACCTAAGAAGAAGCAATACCCTTCTCAATGCCGTGATGAACGGTACTACTGACATGATTTTCATAAAAGATCGTAAGGGCAGATATATTATGGCGAACCCTTCTGTCTGTAAGGCGTTTGGCAAGACAATGGATGAGCTTATTCTGAATAGATCCAAGGATGTTTTGCCATTTGAAACTGCCGAGTCGATTGAAAAGGCGGATAGTGTTGTTCTTGAAACCGGCAGAAACATTATGTCAGAAATAAAAATGCCCGCACCTGATGAAAAAACGCAATGGTGGCTTACCAACAAATCCCCATATCGGGATACTGATGGCAATATCATAGGCATTATAGGTATTGCACGGGATATCACGGAACACAAGGTTGCAGAGCAGGAGAGAAAAAAACTTGAACTGCAACTTCGCCAGGCTCAAAAAATGGACGCTATTGGAACGCTTGCGGCAGGAGTTGCCCATGATTTCAATAATATTCTTTCAGCCATTCAGGGGTATTCGGAGATGGTTATGTATGAGCTTCCTGAGTTCAGCTCCGAAAAGATGTCCCTGGAAAAGGTTCTGTACGCATGTCACAGGGCAAAACAGTTGATCAGGCAGATACTTACCTTCAGCCGCACATCTTCTGATGATAACCTTTCTGAATTAGATATGCATGATATTGTTCAGGAGGCTGTCCAGCTTATTCGGGCATCGACTCCGACAACCATTGAGATTGATACCGATATCAGCCAGGACTGCGGCACAGCTCTTGGTGATCCTACCCAGATATATCAGGTAATCATGAATATATGCACCAATGCGGCACATGCAATGGATGAAAAAGGCGGAGTGATGACTGTAAGTTTAAAGGCCGAAGAGCTCAAACGCAGCTTTTTGAACGGATATTCCATGAACGGCAATCCGGTGAAACCCGGTCGATACATAACTCTTTCTGTTCAGGATACAGGAAAAGGCATAGCCCCTGAAAATATGGATCGGATTTTTGACCCCTATTTTACTACCAAACCTCCTGGAAAGGGTTCTGGAATGGGCCTTGCGGTCGCTCATGGCATTGTAAAGAACAGTGGCGGAACTATCACTGTTAAAAGCAGCCCCGGAAAGGGTACGGCCTTCAAGATCTGGTTTCCCAGGATTCAAAAACAGTTGCACACAATGGGCTCTTTAGAATCATCAGCAAAGGGCGATATCAAGGTCAGCACGGAAACAGGCATAACCGATACAACAGAACTAGACATTATCCAGACTTCAGATGGCAGTCAGGCCTGTTTTGATATTGCACCTAAAGAGCGTGGTCAGACAGATATCCCGGTAAAAGATAGCGTTGCAACAGATATCTTGAAAAGAGATAAAGATGGCGTACCGGTGGGAGATGAACATATTCTTGTAGTTGATGATGAGCCGGACATGGTTGAGATCACCACCCACAGGCTTGAAAATCTTGGATACAGGATTACCGGTATGACAAGCAGCCATGATGCACTGGTAATGTTTGAAGCCATGCCGCACAAGTTTGATCTTCTCATTACCGATCAGACCATGCCAAAACTTACAGGTATCGAGCTTGCCCAAAAGGTTATGAGTATCAGGCCTGAAATGCCGGTGATTCTATGCACCGGCTACAGTGCCAAGGTGAATAGCCAGAAAGCTCAGGAGCTTGGGATCAGAGAGTTCTTGACCAAGCCCGTTGAATATCGCGAGCTTGCATTTGCTGTCAGAAGAGTTCTTGACCAGGCCAGTTGAATATCGCGAGCTTGCATTTGCTGTCAGAAGAGTTCTTGACCAGGCCAGTTGAATATCGCGAGCCTGCATTTGCTGTCAAAAAAGTTCGTGACCATTGATAAAATAATGGCTCACTGATTTTCAGACAGCCTCTTTATACTTATGACGCAACGTAATGGCAGCCAATTGATTTCTTGTGGCGCATGGCTGCATTTACTATTATCGAAGCGTTGACCACACCGTTTCTAAGTTCAATAATCTGCCTGTTGAGCTTGGCTGTCTTGTAAAACTTGAAAATTCTGTGAGCATGATAGTTAAGATCAGAATGAGCCCGTTCCAGCCCCTTGATGTTTCTTACAATTCCCGCATAATTCCACATGGTCAGTTTTATCAGCTTCCAGTCCTGGTGAAACAGCAGCGGATCAAACTCCTCGAAACAGTCAGGAGACTCCCAGTCCGGAATATAGTCATATCTTTTCAGGGCTATCTTGCTGAAATTAGAATGTATATGGTCAGCAGACTGTTTTGCCCACATAAGCCCTTCAAGAAGAGATGTTGATGCAAGACGGTTTGCGCCATGCATACCTGTGCAGCTTGTCTCTCCAATGGCATAAAGGTTGGGCAATGAGGATTTCCCAAAAAGATCCACCTTTATCCCTCCGCAGAAATAGTGGGCAGCCGGCACAACAGGAATAGGCTCTTTGGCTATATCTATTCCGCCCTTCAGGCATGTGCTGTAAACCTTTGCAAAACGCTCATGAATGGGCAGCTCTCCTTTATAGTATGACGCTATATCAAGCATCACGAATTCCGTGCCGGTTTTCCCCATCTCCTCATATATCCCCCTTGCTACAACATCTCTTGGTGCAAGATCCCCAAGCTCCGAGTAACTTTTCATAAAATGGCCGCCTTGCTGATTCATGAGTCTTGCCCCTTCACCTCTTAGAGACTCAGAGATGAGAAATCTTTTTATATCACGATGATAAAGGGATGTAGGGTGAAACTGGACAAACTGGGCATTTATAATTTCAGCTCCCGCACGGTAAGCCATGCTCATGCCGTCTCCGGTCGCAGAAGCCGGATTTGTGGTGTGTTGATAGAGCTCTCCAAGCCCACCTGTGGCAAGTATTACCCTGTGGGCAAAGAAGGTCTCAACCTGTTTTTTTTCATTGTTCAGAGCATAAAGTCCCATCACTTCGCAGGGGCGATAGAGCTCCTGGGTATCTTTGGATTGATGGTTGTTTGTTATCAGGTCAATTGTGGTAAAACCTTTGAGAACAGGCAGTTTGATCTTTCTGGCATATTCAATAAGAGCCATCTGGATGGTATCTCCGGTATGGTCCGAGTAATGCAGAATCCGCCGTCTGGAGTGGGCAGCCTCTTCAGTGTAGTCAAGATTGCCGGCAAGAGTTCTGGTAAATTCAATACCTATTTTGTTGATAAGAAAATCAAAAACCAGCTCAGGTCCCTGGCTTGCAAGAAGTTTTACAGCCTCCACGTTGTTATAGCGGCAGCCGGCCCTTAGTATATCTGCTTCAAGAAGCTCTGCACTATCGGCCTCTTCCCATGCAATAATACCGCCCTGGGCATAATTCGTTGCTGTTTCGTAAGCATCGTCTTCCTTTGTCAGAACAACAGCGTTAAAACCGTGCTCTTTTAACATGATTGCAGCGGAAAGCCCCGCAATCCCGGTACCTACCACCACCACATCATAAAAGTGTCTCATTATATGCCCGTCCTATTTTCCTGCCTCTACGATATCAATCATTAACTGTAATGCCTTTTTGGCATCTTCTTTGTACTCGTCTGATACTGTTACCTGGTTAAGCAACCTGCCCTCTGCTGATGTGTGATCCTGAACTGATCCTGATATGTGATCCTGAACTGATTTAAGTGTATTCCCGAGTTTTTCAAGAGTAATCTTGCTCATGTTATGGCAGACAGATTTGCGAAGAGGTACAACTGTTTTGTCCTTGAATTGATCAGCCATTCTTTGAACAAATCTAAACTCGGTACCAACAGCCCATATACTTCCAGGCTTGCCGGCCTTTACCGTGTTCCAGATCATTGATGTGGAACCGGAATAATCAGCAGCTTCAACAACAGACTCATGACATTCAGGATGCACGATTACATTAATCTGCCTGCCACCAACGCTACTGTTACCGGCAGCACTGCCAGAAGAGCCTGGATCGCCGACAATACCATCACTGGCGTTCCGGTCACCTGCAATACTCTCATTGACATTCTGTTCTTCGACAATACCATCACCTGATCCCGGGTCGCCATACTGCCGGCGAAACGAGTTGATGTCATTCACTGTAAAGACCTTGTGAACATGACAAAAACCGTCCCACACAAACATTTTGGCTTTTTTAAGCAGCGTTGCATCTTTCAGGGCACTCTCTTCCAGAGTACTCTCTTCCAGAGCACTATCTCCCAGAGTGCTATTCTTCAAACTGTTTGTCTTTCTGGATTTTTTGCCATCTTTAGGATGATCATATCCCTCCAGATCAGGATCATATAACTCTACGGAAAGATCTCGCCGGATGGTCACAACTTCATCTCTTGCAAGTCCAAGTTGATTGGCGGTATTTATCCCAAGATTGTAATCAGGAGCAAAAAAAACAGATTTTCCCTGATCCAGAAAATGCCTTACTATTTTTGTGGCATTGGAACTTGTGCAGACCGTCCCCTCTCTTGAACCGCAAAACGCCTTCATGTCAGCATAGGAATTCATATAGACTATGGGAATTATCTGCCTGTCACACATTTTTGAAATCCTGTCATAGATCTTTTCGGCCTGTATTGAATCTATCATGTCTGCCATCGGGCATCCGGCTGTCATGTCAGGAATAAGAACTTTCTGATAGGGTTTGGCAAGAAGTGCCGCCCCTTCCGCCATGAACATGACTCCGCAAAATACAATATATTGTGAATCAGTAGCCGCACAATCCACTGCAAGTTTATATGAGTCCCCGAGAAAATCAGCCATCTGTACAACCTCGTCCATCTCATAATGGTGTGCCGGTATGACTACTGATTTTCCTAAAGCCCGCCTTGTCTGCATTACCTCTTGTTTTAATGTAAGATCACTCATTTTAGTTTTTTTCCTTGATTTTTCTCAAAGAGAAATCAAACACTTTGACACTATGCGTAAGTGCTCCAGCAGATATATAGTCAACTCCAGTCTGTGCAACCTCTTTGATCCTCTCAAGGTTCATGTTGCCCGAGGCTTCAGTTGCCGCTCTGCCATCAACCATTGCCACA
>JADFYT010000469.1 GCA_015232935.1 Desulfamplus sp. | reverse complement strand
TCAGAAGAAGAGCAATGAACGAAATAATGGTTCCAGCGGTAAAGGCCATGGCTGCCGAGGGAGTTCCATTTAAAGGGGTTCTCTATGCAGGTCTTATGATCCATAAAGAGCGGATAAAGGTTCTTGAGTTCAACGTAAGGCTTGGTGATCCGGAAACCCAGCCTATCTTGATGCGGCTTAAAAGCGATCTTGTTCCTCTGATGGAGGCCTGTGTAGATGGCACACTCCACAAATTCAATACCGAGATTGACCCCAGAAGCACCATGTGCGTTGTCATGGCGGCAGGCGGATATCCAGGGTCTTATGAAAAGGGTGATGTAATTAAAGGTCTGGATCAAGCTGACGCAATTTCTGATACGATCGTATTTCATGCTGGCACAACACTTGACAATGAACAGATCAAAACCAGCGGCGGCAGAATCCTTGGTGTCACAGCTCTTGGCGATGGCATCAAGGATGCGATGGATAAAGCATATGACGCGTGCGACAAGATTTCATGGAAAGGCTGTTTTTACCGCAAGGATATTGGAGCCAAAGCCATTGCAAGGCTCTCTGTTCCACCAAGAGTAGGGGTGATAATGGGCAGTGATTCAGATCTTCCTGTCATGGAAGAGGCACTCAAGATACTTAAAAAATTTGATATCCCGTATGAAGTGACTGTCGCGTCTGCCCACAGAACACCTGCAAGGGCAGAGGCTTTTGCAAAAAATGCCCGCAAAAAAGGAATGGGAGTCATTATTGCCGGAGCGGGACATGCTGCCCACCTTGCGGGGGTGCTTGCCGCTCATACCACATTGCCGGTTCTTGGTGTCCCGATTGACTCATCTGCCCTTCAGGGGCTGGACTCTCTTCTTTCAACTGTACAGATGCCGCCCGGAGTGCCTGTGGCAACGCTTGCTATTGGCAAGCCTGGTGCCATAAATGCGGGAGTTCTGGCGGCACAGATACTTTCTGTCTCTGATTGCGAGCTTGCTGCAAAACTTGATAAATACAAAAAAGACATGGCAGACACAGTCAATAAAAAGGCTGAAACACTCGGGTGGTAAGAAGAGTGAAAACCTTGAGAGGCTAAATCGTACCTTGGGTGGATTATTTAGCAAATAAATCAGCAGGTTGTTTTTTGTATCGTGTAAGTTCAATGGTTTATATCTACGAAGATGGCTTTAGTCTGATTTTTAACAAGGAGTCAAAGTTATGGAGATGGATAAAATTGCTGATGTTGCCTTTTTATCTGAATCTGATCACTGTTGCGACATAATCAGAAAAGCCGCAAATATTATCCATGCCGGCGGGGTTGTTGTCTTTCCTGCAAAATGCCTTTACGGGCTTGCGGCTGACGCCTTGAATCCGGCGGCGGTACAACGGGTGTTTGAGATCAAGCAGAGACCTTTGACCAACCCGCTTCTTGTTCTTGTGGACGATATCAGCCAGCTTGATTTGCTTGTACAGCCTGTCTTGGAAATTGTGCCGTCTGTTTCAGAAATGCAACCCGTTTCAAAAAACAGGTCATCGCTGCAATCAGGACTGGACAGACCAGAGATGAAACCAGAATCAAAAAACCTCCTGCCAGCATCTGCCCAGGCCCTGATAAAAAAATTCTGGCCAGGAAGCATTACCATTGTATTTAATGCTGTTGACGGTCTGCCAGAGGCTCTCACCGCAGGAACAGGAAAGATTGGTATCAGGATGCCAGGCCATCCGGTTGCCAGGGCATTGGTCAGGCAGGTCGGCAGCCCCATCACCGGTACCAGTGCCAATATTTCAGGCAAGGCTGGATGCCAGGATATAGCTCTGCTTGATCCCCATATTTTAAGCCGGGTTGACATGGTTCTTGACAGCGGAATTCTCAAAGGGGGCATCGGTTCAACTGTTGTTGATGTCACATGCGATTCTGTCAAGATTGCGAGAGAGGGTCAGGTCAGCGGCCATGAAGTCATCAAGGCAATTTCTGAAATGAGCAAGTTATTTAAAACCGGTTCCTAAACGGTTATGCTAATATTCTGAACACCTTCAATCATAAAAACCAGAATGCACTTTCATGTAAGGACGTATAAGACATCAGGTCAGTTGAAAGGCTAAGTAATAGCCTAAAAATTTCTTCCTGTTACTCAAATCATAATTATTTG
>JADFYT010000468.1 GCA_015232935.1 Desulfamplus sp. | reverse complement strand
ATAAAAATGATAGTCATTTTCACGGTAAATCATGATGACTTCGCAAAAAATCAATTTTCAAAATTTTAGCTCAATAAAATCAGAGGTTTATTACATCAAAAAACGCTGATTGCAGGCTTTTTACTAAACCATCAATTATGACTGTAATGAAAAGTATATTTCAGGATTTGTCCAATCCTGAAATATAGCTCATCCATAAAATGAAAGGAGGCAGATCATGATTAGTTCAAGGCTTAAAATGTTTTTTGTGGCATCTCTCCTGGGGGCTATTGTTATTGCACTTATCGGTTATTATTTCACAGCCCAGGATTTACCGCCATATCCGAAGCAGGTTGTTTCGGAAGATGGCAAACTTTTAACAGGAAAAGATCAGATCATGGCAGGCCAGCAGGTATGGCAAAAATATGGTCTGATGGATCTTGGAAGCGTGTGGGGCCATGGAACATATCGTGGCCCTGACTTTACGGCTCAGGCACTTCATCTGATGTCTGATAATATGAGAGAAAGACTTGCTCAGGAAAAATATGGCGCGTCTTATTCCACACTTGATACCCAATCAAAAGGCTCGGCAGACTCAGTCGTAATAGAACAGATCAAAACCAACCGCTATGATAAAAATACAGATACTCTAACCCTGAGTCCGCTTCAGGAATATTCTCTTCTTGAAAACAGAAAATTCTACAAAGATCTGTTTACATCCGGAGACTCGGAAGGTCCTATCCGGGCTGAAACCATCAAAAATCCGGAAGAACTTCGGCAGATTGCGGATTTCTTCTTCTGGACCGCATGGTGTGCCGGAACAATTCGCCCCTCAGATACTCACACTTACACCAACAACTGGCCCCATGATCCGGAAGCAGGCAATTTTCTTTCCGGCAAATCATTGGTATGGTCTGCCATTTCACTTGTTATTTTCGGTCTTTTCCTGGGTTTAATAATCTTTATCTACCATAAGTACCGTTTCAATCAGGGTTCTCTTGCTTATAAGCCCGAGCTTGCGGCAGCTTTGGCAAGCGATAAAATCTCTTCAAGCCAGAGAAAGACAGCCAAATACTTTCTTGTGGTATCCGCGCTTTTTTTTCTTCAGATCAACATGGGCGGCCTGATGGCACATTATACAATTCATCCTGATTCATTCTACGGATTAGACTTTATCGCCAGATGGGTTCCCTATAACTGGGTTAAATCGTGGCATCTTCAACTCGCAGTATTCTGGATCGCCACATCATGGATTGGCATGACGCTGTTTGTATCTCCGCGGGTTGGCGGTAAAGAGCCGAAATTGCAGGGATTGCTGGTTGATGTTCTCTTTGTTGCTGTAGTTATTGTGGTTGTTGGCAGCCTGACCGGTGAAGTCCTTGGCTTAAAAGGTTTAATCGAGAAATACTGGTTCTGGTTTGGACATCAAGGATGGGAATATCTGGAATTGGGTCGTTTCTGGCAGCTTCTGCTGCTTGCTGGCCTGATCATCTGGCTGATTCTGGTGGTTCGTGCCTTGAGTTCCGCCATGAGGCAGGACAGATGGGGATTACCCTCATTTCTCGCGTATTCCGGAATTGCAGTAGTCGGTTTTTTCTGCTTTGGACTTTTTTATGATTCTCATTCTCATTTGACTATTGCCGATTTCTGGCGATGGTGGGTAGTGCACACCTGGGTTGAAGGCTCTTTTGAGTTTTTTGCATCAGCAGCCATTGTATTTGTACTGGTAAACCTTGGCCTGACAGACCTGGCATCAGGGCTTCGCACTGTATATTTTACGGTCGGCATTGCCATGTTTGCCGGAATCATAGGAGTTGGTCACCATTACTACTGGTTTGGCGAGCCCTCTTTATGGCTGGCACTTGGTTCAACCATTTCAGCTCTTGAACCTATTCCTATTTTGCTGCTTTTGTCAGAAGTATGGCATGGCCAGAAGACGCTTGTAAAAGCTGGGAGCAATTTTCCCTACCGCTATCCTCTTATGTTTTTGATGGCGGCTGTTGTCTGGGAATTTATAGGTGCCGGAGTTATGGGACTTTCTATCACCACTCCTGTTGTCAACTATTTTGAACATGGCACTTACCTGACAGTCAATCACGGCCACACAGCCCTGTTTGGCACATATGGAATTCTTGCCATCGGACTGCT
>JADFYT010000467.1 GCA_015232935.1 Desulfamplus sp. | reverse complement strand
TATTAAGGGAGGGTGATTCAAGTTCCCTGCATTTGTCTGAATCAGGATGGCCAGGATTTACAGGATGAACAAGAATTTGTATCCTGTAAATCCTTTCATCCTGAATATCCTGATTCTAAAATACTATACAACTACCTGACCATTCTTACCGCTATAAAACTCGAATTTCCCCTGATAAATAAAAGCTGAACCGAAGCACCTTTTTGAATCTGCCTGAGTATGCTGTTGTATTGGTTCATGTTTTCAACAGGTCTGTGGTTTACTTCCCTTAGAACATCTCCGACCCTGATTCCGGAATTTTCAGCCTTGCTGTCAGGTTCAATATCTGTCACTACAAGGCCTTTTGCCCTTATGTCATAACCAAATTTTGAGGCGATATCCTCATTTAGCAGGCTCAGGTTCATTCCAAACTCATCAAATCCGGTCACGGATTCAGAAGATAGCGGTTCTCCTTGTTCAGAATCACTTCGTTTTGAGAGTGTGACTTTAACGGTTTTCATCTGGCCCGCACGAATAAAGGTTATATCAACCTTTTCTCCGACAGCGTGGCCTGCTATTGAAGAGGAAAGCTCACGGCTGGATTTGACCTGTTCATCATTAACCTTGATTATTATATCTCCTGGTTTAATGCCGCCTTTATCTGCGGGATGATCTTTATATACGGTTCCGACAAGTACCCCGTCACTCTCTTTAAAACCATAGTACTCAGCAAGCTCCGGTGTAATATCCTGGATTCCGACGCCAAGCCACCCGCGTGTAACCTCGCCTGAGGTTTTCAACTGGTCAACAATTCCTTTTGCCATATCTGATGGTATGGCAAAGCCGATTCCCTGACCGGACTGTATGATGGCGGTGTTGATACCTATAACCTCGCCTTCAAGGTTTAAAAGAGGCCCGCCGCTGTTACCGGGATTGATTGATGCATCGGTCTGGATAAAATCATCATAGGGGCCTGATCCTAAAATTCTTCCTTTTGCACTTACAATACCCGCTGTTACAGTCTGCTCAAGCCCAAAGGGGCTTCCAATTGCCACTACCCATGTTCCAACCTTCAAGTCGGAAGAGTTGCCAAGTTTCAAGGAGGAGAGTCCTTTTGCGTCAATTTTGATAAGGGCAAGATCGGTTTTAGGATCACGACCAACAACTTTTGCATCATATTCCTTATTGTCATACATCTTGACGCTTATGCTGTCAGCCCCTTCAATCACATGGTTGTTGGTTACAATATACCCCTCAGGACTGACAATAAACCCGGAACCCAGGCTGTTCTGTTCGTAATTTTTTGGCTGTTTTTCCATAAAAGGGGCCATAAACTGGCGAAACATATCGTCCCCGCCAAAAGGCTGGCCAAAAAAATGGTTATATACACGGCCTCCGCCTCTTATGTTTTTTGTAGTTCGTATATTCACAACAGCGGGTCTTGCCTCGTCCGCAATATCACTGAAACTTGCCGGCACCATTGGTACAGATCTGGCAAAAGAGATATCCGGCATTGATGTCAAGCAGAGCACCGCCAGCACCAGCCAGGCAAGATTCATTTTGAGCATAAAATCAACTCCGTCAATAGTTCTTGATCTGGCAGCCCTATTATATCTTTTTGTTCTGTTAGTTTCTGAGCTGCATCTTGACACTTTCATAACAATCTCCTCGATAAAAAAATTTTAATTATAGAGTCTTATCCCTGACTATCTTGCTGTTTTGGCAAGAAACCCTGACAAGAAACAAACAACAATAACTATTCTCCAATAATCTTTACAAGCACCCGTTTCTTTCTTCTGCCGTCAAATTCGCCATAAAATATACGTTCCCAGGTGCCAAAGTCAAGTTTGCCATCTGTAACTGCAACCACAACCTCACGCCCCATTATCTGCCGTTTCATGTGGGCATCGGCATTATCCTCATACCCATTGTGGCGGTACTGAGAGACCGGTGCGTGTGGTGCGAGTCTCTCCAGCCAGATTTCATAATCATGGTGAAGGCCGGATTCATCATCATTGATAAAAACCGATGCGGTGATATGCATTGCATTGCAAAGCAGCAAGCCATTTTGAATGCCGCTTTCTCTCAAACACGCCTCAACTTCCCGCGTAATGTTGACAAATGCACGACGGGTGGGAATTTCAAACCAGA
>JADFYT010000466.1 GCA_015232935.1 Desulfamplus sp. | reverse complement strand
TTACAGGCCTTTTGCCCTCCATGATTATCTGCCACGCAAGCTCGGATGATTTTCGAGTAGGCAAAGCTATTGCGGCAAGAATCACTCCAGCTCTTTTTTTTATATCCTGATTGCACAAGCATTGGGACAATGCCTCCCGACCCGCATGAAGCACCATATGGTGAAGTGGATCAAGTCCATTGAGCAAATCCTTGTCAATCAAAAAACCGTCAGGGTCAAATTCAAATCCGGTCACAAGCCCGGCTTTTCCGGAGCAGGCTGTGTCAGGCATGTAGCCTGAGGATATGATATCTTGTGGCCTTACACCCCATCTGTCACCTGGCACATCAATGACAGACTCTTTTTTATCCATGATGTTTTTGCTGAACTTCTCAAGACTCAATGCTCCCGGGAATATTCCGGACATTCCAACAACGGCTGTTCTGTTCATAAGGACTCTATCTTGTTTTCCGTAAAGATTTTTTTTCGTAAAAAGATATTTTCAATGGTTTTCGTAACCGTTGCATATAATTGAGAAATGAGAGAAACACAATAGGGATGGGGACAAGAGCGATAAATTTAGAGCCTTTCAAGTAATATTTATCCTCTGAAACAACATGAAAAAGAGTCTGAAAAGATAAATATACTGAACTCTTATCAGGGGATGGTTATTCCTTTGAGCTTTTTGTAAAACTAATGTAAAAAACCGGAGAACCTTTTACTTTACAACGAAAGTTTGCCAGTTCACACTTCCTGTCGCTTAGCTATCCGGTTCCTCAGCCTGTTTGAGATCCTCAGGTTTGATCATAAAGAGGCGGTCCAGATGGATCAGGCGGTCGTACCTGTAAACATGGATTCCCATCACAAGCCAGATCAGATCGCGTCCTGCCGTAATCCATGATACCGGATCGCCCACATTCTGAAAACAGCCGCAGTCAATAGGAGTTTTTTTGACAAGAACCACTATCACGGCTATGGTAAACATTCCAAGCAATGTGCAGATAAGTGCGGCAGACGCCCTTACACGAATGCCGGCCACAAGACAAACTCCGCTGACCAGCTCTATCCAGGGAAGAAAGATAGCCATTGGATTGACCAACCAGTGGGGTATTAACATATATGAAGCTATATTATCTGAAAATTCGGCAGGCAGATTTATTTTATGCAGGCTTGCATATATAAAAATTCCTCCGATATAGAATCTTGAAATCAGTGCGGGAAAAGGGTGTCTGATCCAGGTTCCTGCATTTTGAAATATCCTCGCGGACGGAGTATGCGACATTATTTATCTCCTTTTACATGCCCTGTTGCCCGAGAAGAAGAGTTGTCTGTTTTTGCCTTTATGCTTGCCTTGAGGCTATAGACAAGTTCAGGCTTGTCCTCCTCTATCAGAAAAATCCTTTCATGATCCAGGTTAAAGAATTCGCGTGCCACAGCCTCATCATAGAGCCTGCTGAAACTTCTTCCGTATATTATGATGACGCGTTCAGGATCCTCTGAATCAAAACGCATTGCGTAGGTCGCATCAAAAAGTGACGGCGGAACATTGATGGCACCTGTAGCATGGCCAAGCTCGTAAAACTCGCGGGGCCTTGCATCTATTAAAATACCATTCTCGTCAGAAAGCATCTTCTGTGCTTCCTGCAAAGAGATTGATTTTACGCTGTCAGGCCTTGGCAGTGGCATGAATGGAATGCCGTGCGGATTTTGCAGGTTAAAAATTATGCCAATAACAAGACTTATCCCGACAAGCAGAACAAAATCAAGCAGACGAACCTGCATTAGCCTCTCTGCATTACGGTTCACCATTTTTGCTATCCGTATGGCCGCCGCCTCAAGTGTGCTGATGCGGCGTTCAGCCCTGGTAAGTTCGTCAATTGTCCTCACAAGTGCCTGGTTCCGCTCTTCCAGGTTTTTGTTAAGATCAACTATTGTTTCAAACGAATCCGCATTTTTAAGATGCAGGACAGACTGCGAGACAAACGCGAAAAGAAGCTCTCTGTCCTGACCGGAAAATTTTCTGTCTTCCAGTGGGCTGCCGATAAGCAGTGCACCATACATCTGCTCTTTGATCAAAAAGAGAAACGCACTTTCTGGAACAAATCCATCAATGATCGAGAGAAGAGGTTCCATCTCAATTACCGGTTCAACCTGAAGAGGC
>JADFYT010000465.1 GCA_015232935.1 Desulfamplus sp. | reverse complement strand
GTTTTGAGACTTTTTTAACAATCTCCTTGTAAAACGTCTCTGCTTCAATTTCACGATCTATGGCATATTGAATAATATCCTTGTAATCTTCCATATCAATACATTTCTCCTTTTTTTATGTTTTTATCTCCACTTTTTCTGCTCGACGCAAAAAAGGTTGTTCATCCTGAATATCCTGATTCTGACAGTGTTGACAAGGCTCTTGATTGGCAGGTGTTGATTTTGAGCATTATCGTTTAGGCACTGTCATGCCCATGAGTGATCGACATCCTTGTAAACATCTGGGTGAGTCCCGCACCAAGCGAAAATATTGACCCGATATCCAGATTGCGGTCAGCAGTTTCATCAAAATATATATTGAGGTTTGATCCAAGCCCTTCTGCGGCAGTCCAGTAGCAGATCATAATTGGAACCTTGGGCATTACAGTCATGACCACCGAGATATCTGACTGAAAGGCTTTTTCTACCTGCCTGCCGTTCAATACAGATACTATATTGTCAAACAGCTCTGTGTAACTGTCCGCCACCTGTTTCATCGGGATTTCGCATCTTTGTTTGAACAGCGGATATCGCTCTCTGCCATCTTTGAGTTCACGAAACGATACCCATTTACCTGAGGGTACAAAGCCTTGTCCATTGAGGATATAACTGAACGCGGGGATTACAATCCAGGGATTTACATGAATTCCGGTGTAGATTTTTCCACTCTGATCAACGCTGAAATCCTTACCTAAAATTTTGAAGGTAAGCCTTTTGCCGTCAAATATACCTCCGGTTCTTTCAGCGGCTTCGTTAAGGTCAATACGGGCGATTCTGTTTTTCATCTCATCCTGGAAAGCATCTCTATTCTCCTGAATCGCGTTGCCGCCATTATCCTGAATGGCACTGCTCCTGCCGTTATTTTCTCTGCGGCTGTGGTCTCCAGCATCTTTTTTTTGTGATTCATGATCTTTTGTCATGCGATATTTTTGCAAGATATCATGATCCAGAACAGGGCATTCATCTAACCGGTTATCCCCTTTAAAAACTCCCGCAGCAAATGAAAGACATGTTTTTTTTCCGCATTTACGGCAGTTGGATTTATTTAGAAGCTGGAATACCTCCATTACGTGCTTGAACTGTGTCATATAATCCCTTTTGACTTTAGCATTGGAACAGGATCAACAAGATGTCTTGCAAACCATGCTTTATAATCCTGAATCCCCATGGCCAGACTTAAAACTTCTGAAAAGTGAAGTGTCGGGATCGGATTTTTAATTGAGCATCTTATCTCCATATTCATATGGCACATGGCACAGGCTGTAACAATACAGTCAGCACCTGAGTCAACAGCCTGACGCATGATCTCATTAACTACAGGCGTTACAATATCCGGACGTGCAGCGGAAAGAAATGTGCCGCAACACTTTGCACCTGAAGGCCATCTGCACGCTTGTGCCCCTATGGAAGCCAGTATCTTTTCAATCAATCCGTGATAGTTTGGCCCTCTGTTCATTTCCGGAGGACGTGCCAGCATACATCCGTAGTAGGTTACAAATTTAAGTTTTTCTAACCGCTGCTGCCGACCTTCAATAAAGTCAAGCAGATCTATTTTTGCGAGCATTTCAAAAAAATGCATGATTTTGAGATCTTTATTGAATGGTTTGCCCCACATGGTTTCATATTCTTTTCTGAGCCTGGAATCGTTGGCAAGATGAAGTTGGGTCTGCTGGAGACGAAGCAGGCAGCTCGGGCAGGCAGCCAGAAGCGGGCGGTCAGGCGGGGCAAGCGAAAGATTTCTGGCGGCAAGTCCAAAAGCCGCTTTATCGTTAATGCTGTGGGCAGATGATGAACCGCAGCAGTTCCAGTCTTTAAGCTCAACAAGTTCATACCCGATGCGTCTGCAGAATTTGATCAGGGAGATATTGTTCTCTTTTGCGGTAGTGGCAAGAGAGCATCCTGGAAAATATGATATTTCAATGAGTTCTGTCTTCATAAAATTACTCCGGAGAAACCTCTCTAATTCTACTTTGTCAGGTTTCAAAATTTATTAAAAAGCGATACTCTTATAACAAATATTGCTCAAAGTCTATTGTTGATATTGTCTGAATCAGGATTGTCAGGATAAAAGGATGAGCCTGATATATTTATCCTTGATATCCTGTAAAT
>JADFYT010000464.1 GCA_015232935.1 Desulfamplus sp. | reverse complement strand
GAAAATCTTCTGAAAAATTTTGGACCCCACTCCTTGGGCATATCAAGATCCAGAGTTATCAGATCCGGAATTTCTCTCTTCAAAACCTCAAATGCCTGGGCTCCGTCATTTGCTGTGCAGGTTTCATAACCATTGTCATTAAATATATTGACAAGATATCTTACAATTACAGGGTCATCATCAACAACAAGTATTTTTTTAGGCATTGTTACCTCCGGTTACTTATTTTTATTTCTTTGTGATACTTCTTAGGGACTCAGCAGAATCTAATTTGCCATAAAAGCCTCTTGAGATACCTTTGAATACTGCTTCTCAAAAAGATATGAGATGTATTATAAACGGCTGACTCCCTTATTTTCTGTGACACTCTCCACATACAACAGGCCCCTTTTCTCTGGAAAGATGGCAGTCCCTGCATAGCTTGTGATACTGTGCGGCAAGGCCGATATCCGGATTATTTGAGTCTTTGGTATCTGCGTGACACTCTGAGCAGGGTTGGCCTTCAGATGATTCATCCTGCACAAGTTTATCATGTTCGTCATATAGATGGTGGCACTCCCAACAATTTTCAATGCCCGCGGTCTCATTGTGTATATCATGCTGAAAACAGACAAATGGCCTTGAATTAGTATTTTTATCAATGCTTTCTCCATTTATATCAAAACAGTCGTCAGCACATGCCGTTTTTGCAAAGACAAGTGTCAGGGCAATGCCTGTCATGGCAATATATACAAGAATAACAATACTATGTATGAATTTGTTCATGGTTGGCTCTTTCTCCTATAATTACTCAGGCAGATCAATGATTTCATAGATAATATCACCAAAAAATTTGAGCTCCATCTCAACACCATAATGGTGGATAATATCCTCAAGTCCCCCATGGCAGTTATGACATGGAGCAATAACTACTTGTGCCCCTTTAGCCTTTGCGGCAAAGAGCTGCCTGGCTTTTTCCTTGCCGCTTTCCACTCTCGCGTTTTTAAAAGGAGGCCCGCAGTTGATGACGCCACCACCGGCACTGCAACAGTAGTTATGCTCTCTGTTTGGGGTCATCTCGATAAAATTTTCACAGGTGGCATTGACGATATTTCGTGCCATCTCATGAAGCCCCCTGCCTCTTGAGATATTACAGGGATCATGCAGGGTAACAGGCTGTTCAAATTTCTTCTTTATTTTAATCCTGTTGTTTTCAAAGAGTTCGTTGTAATATTCAATCGCATGAACAACCTCTATCGGCGGCATTCTCCATCCTAAAGCACGATTTCCAACATCATAGACTGACCGGAATGCATGGCCGCACTCTCCCATGACAATCCGTTTGGCCCTCAAATTCAAGGCGGATTCAAAATGGCGTCTTTTGAGACGCTCCATCATCTCATAGTCTCCGGTGAACATGCACATGTCACTGTTATCCCACCCGGGCATTGAGGGCATTGTCCAGTTTTCACCGGCTGCATTCATAATCACCGCTGCCTGAAATATAAGCTGAGCCCTGAATTTGGGTTCAGGCCCGATGACAGAATAGAATACATCCGCCCCTTCCTTGTCCAATGGAATCCTTAAATTTTCCATTGCATCCTGGGCCTCTTCCTCCTGCCACATCAAAGTATCAATCCATTCATCATCTTTTACCCACATCTGATTCATGGTGACCGAATGGCTGTGGGCAGTATCTTGAATATAAAGCGGGACAACACCAAGTTTGTGGCAGATTCTGCGCATCACGGACATTACATAGGCCACATCAAGACCAAACGGGCAATACATGGCACATCTTTTGCACATATTGCACTGAGTATAGGCAACAGTGGCAGCCTGCTTTATAAATTGAGGAGAGACCCTGCCCTTTTTACGCATTATCTCCCACATGGTCTGCTTGACCTTGCCTGCCGGAGAGGATTTTGGATCATCAAGGGAAAGAAAAAAATGGCACCCGTTACCGCACATTCCGCAGTGAACACAGGTCTCGACATAAACTTTTAACCTTGCTCCGGTTTCTTCACTTAGCACCTGCTGAATAACGCTCTGGATTTTCGCGGGAGTCAGTTGTTCCACACCTTTCAAAATTCCCTGATCGTCTGTTTTTTTAGCCTCGGTGACCGATTTGGTTTCACTCATGGGTAACACCTCTTTGTTTTATGTGAAAG
>JADFYT010000463.1 GCA_015232935.1 Desulfamplus sp. | reverse complement strand
CTGTAAGTCCGCTGGTTGAATATGGCAAAATCCTGCTTACCCATATTGACTCTTTTGATACTCAAAATACGATGCAAATCCTTATGAAATTTCCGACAATTATTGAAACACTAAAGAGAAAAACCTGATGAACAACAGTCAAAAAAATATTCTTCTTGTAGATGATGTACCTATTAATATTCAGCTTCTGGGGGCAATGCTTAGAACCGAAGGGTATGCTATTTCGTTTGCCGGCAGCGGCAGTCAGGCCATTGAGCTTGCAAAAAAATATAATTTTGATCTGATTCTTATGGATATAATGATGCCTGAAATGGATGGCTTTGAAGTGTTTGAAATATTAAAACAGCAGGCAGCGGCACAACAACAGTCTGAAGGTTCTGAGGATTCAAGACAGGTATCTTGCAAAGCTGTTCCGGTTATTTTCCTGACAGCCAAAACAGACAATCAGAGCATACTAAAAGCATTCTCCCTCGGGGCTGTGGATTATATCTGCAAACCTTTTCAGACATCGGAAGTTCTTGCAAGGGTGAGAACCCAGCTTGAGCTTGCAGATGCCAAGACAGTTCTAATCAAAACGAACAGAAAGCTGCTTGAAGAGATAGCATTGCGTAAAAATAACGAGCAGATGCTCCAAGATAGTGAGGCTACCTACAGAAGGCTTGTCGAGAGCGTGCCTGCCATTGTCTATTCATTCTCGAACGAGAAGGGAATACAGTTTATTTCGTCTAAAGTTAAAAATATTCTTGGTTACAGTGCTGAGCAATTTCGCGAGAATCCTTTTTTATGGCTGGAATCTGTCCATCCCGAAGATAAAGAAAAATATCTTAACGCAATTTCACAGTCCTTTTCAGGCAACTACTATGATATTAAATACCGGATTCAAGGGGCGGCGGGTGAGTGGCACTGTTTGCTTGACAGATCATTTGGCCTGCATGTTAAACCTGGTTATGAAACTAACTGTGTAGAGGGAATTGCGATAGATATAACTGAACAGAAAAAAATGGAACAGGAGCTGATCAAACTTGTGAAACTTGAATCTGCGGGAATGTTTGCAGGCGGCATTGCCCATGACATGAATAACCTTAACTGCATTGTCTCGGGAAATATCGAACTTGTCAAAGAGGATTTAGGCACTGGCAATCCTTCCCAATCCCTCCTGGATGATGCTTTTGAGGCGGTTGGCAAGCAGACAAGGCTGATTCAGCAGCTTGTAACTTTGACAGAAAGTTTTCAGCCTCACAAAACAATAGTTCTCATGGATCGCCTGATACGTGAAACTATTATGCATCTGGAAAAAGATCTAAAGTCAGCTATCGAGATCTCCATTGAAGAAAACTTGCCGACTTTAGAACTTGATAGGAACATGATAAAGAGCGTATTTGAAAATATCCTGATCAATGCGGATGAGTCCATGCTGACGCCTGGCATAATCAAGGTTTGTGTCAATAGCAGAGATGTCCTTCCGGATCAGAAAAACTCAGATCATGATGATAATGAGTTTATTGTTGCCGGAAACTATGTTGTAATATCCGTTCATGACAGGGGCGTGGGGATTTCCGAGAGTGATCTTGGCCTTATATTTGACCCTTATTATTCAAAGAAAGCCAGGGGCTCACAAAAGGGTATGGGGCTTGGATTGGCAATGGCTTTGGCAATGGTTCAAAAACATGGCGGATATATTTTTGTGGATTCAACTGCTGGAAAGGGGTCTGTTTTCAGTGTTTATCTGCCCGCACTATCCTGAAAACAACAGCTTCGGCACAAAGGAAACCTCACTGAACAGACAGGGGCTTTTGCTTGACCTCTATAGAAAGCGGACATGGGCTTTGGCTTGACTTCTATAGAAGACAGACAGGGAATTTTGCTTGACTTGTATGGAAATAAATATTAAATTCAGTGATTTTTTAATCTTGGATCGTGTTAGAGGTTTAATGTGGTTTTATGTTTGACAACCTGAGTGACAAGCTAAATTCTGTTTTTAAAAAACTCAAAGGCCACGGAGTCCTTACCGAAAAAAATATAGAGGAGGGACTCAAGCAGGTTAGATTCGCACTTCTTGAGGCTGATGTTAATTACAGAGTTGCAAAAAATGTTATAGCCGATATAAAAGAGCGGGCACTCGGTCAAAATGTCATGGAGAGCCTGACTCCT
>JADFYT010000462.1 GCA_015232935.1 Desulfamplus sp. | reverse complement strand
GGATTTGCAATTTTGGAGATGGCCTACAAGTTATCCGGCCTTGCACGCAGTGCCCATATCATCTCAACAGCAACGGAACGGGCTGCAAAAATTGTATTTGCCTTGAAAAACTACGCCCACTTTGACCGAACGGAAGAGATGGTAATAGCAAATGTCATAGAGGGTATTGAAACCGTGCTTACGCTTTATCACAACCAGTTGAAGCAAGGAGTAGAGGTACGTAGAGAGTACAGTGATATACCATTGATTCCATGTTTTCCTGATGAATTAAATCAGGTATGGACAAATCTGCTGCACAATGCGATCCAGGCAATGGATCGAAAGGGAATATTAACAATTACCGTATCTTGCCAGGATCGGCCATCAGGGGAAACAGCGGGTCAGAGTAGCAGTGAGACAGAAAATCATAGGCATGAAGAAAAAAAAGATCAGGTGAACGAAAACCCGGTAGTTCAGCAAATTATCGTACGCATGTCTGACACGGGAAAAGGGATACCCCAGGATATCAGCAGCAAGATATTCGACCCTTTTTATACTACCAAACCTGCTGGCGAAGGAAGCGGACTGGGACTGCATATCGTAAAAACCATTCTGGAGAAACATAAGGGGAGCATAGGTGTGCAAAGTGAGATTGGTAAAGGCTCTGTTTTTACGGTAAGAATTCCGGTCAGTCAACCCGCAGATCAATCCATCACTCAATCTGTATGAGGTGTAAACAATGACCAAGAAAGTTATTTTGTGTGTGGACGATGAAAAATTTGTATTAGATACGTTGAGAACTCAAATAACCAGCCATTATGGTTCAGACTACGAGTGTGAAATAGCGGAAAACGCGGAAGAGGCTCTGGAGCTGATTGAGGAGTATCATATTGATAATCTTGACCTTATCATCATTGTTTCAGACTGGCTTATGCCAGGGATTAAAGGTGATGAGTTTTTGGTGCGTGTGCATCAGAAATTTCCAGATATTGTCAAAGTGATGCTCACCGGTCAGGCTGATGCTGATGCGATCGACAGAGTTAAAAGAGAGGCCTCACTCCATCGCTGTCTGCACAAGCCATGGAAAGAGCATGATTTAATTGAAACCATCAAAACAGGATTGGAAAAACTTTGAAAAAACCTATTATTATCTGCGTTGACGATGAAAAATTTATCCTTGATGGTTTGCGTACAGCTCTTGTAGATGCATTCGGGGATGACTACATGATAGAGATAGCCGAAGATGGTGTCGAGGCTTTGGAAATGATGAAAGAATTTCTGCTGGAAGGAGAGGATGTCCCGCTTGTTATTTCAGACTATGTAATGCCTGGCATGAAGGGAGATGAGTTGCTCAAACATATCCAGATCATCTCTCAAAGGACATTTAAAATAATGCTGACCGGGCAGGCCACCATGGAATCTGTCACAAATGCATTGAATCAGGCTGATTTATATAGATACATGGCCAAGCCATGGGACAACAAAAATCTGACAGATACAGTCAGGCACGCGGTTGATCAATATTACCAGGCAAAGCAAAGTGACAAAATGGAGGCTATTGGTACTTTGGCCGGCGGTATTGCTCATGATTTCAATAATATGTTGGGAGTTATTACAGGAAATGTTTCATATGCACTCTCTATTGCAGATAAAGAGTCTGAGCTGTTTGAGGTGCTGTCAGATATCCAGGAGGGGGCAAGGCAGGCACATAAATTGACCCATCAGCTTCTTACCTTTGCCAAAGGGGGAGAGCCCATTAAACAGTCCGCTGACATCAATAATCTTGTTCGTGAATCTGCCTCATTCTCTATAAGAGGTTCAAAATCCAGATGTGAATTTAATTTGGAAAATGGTTTATGGAGTGCTCAGGTTGATCCGGGACAATTCAGCCAGGCTATTGGCAACTTGATCATCAATGCAGATCAGTCCATGCCGGATGGCGGTATAATTACCATACGGACGGAAAACATGGAAATAAAAGCTTCAGAACCAGATTTTTCCCTTTCTGCAGCCTCTATGAGTGAAGGTACATACATAAGAATCTTCATTGAAGACCAGGGTGGCGGAATTCCGGAAAAACATCTTGCGAATATATTTGATCCATATTTCACGATCAAGCAGAAAGGAAGCGGTCTTGGGTTGGCTACATCATATTCGATTATTAGACGCCATG
>JADFYT010000461.1 GCA_015232935.1 Desulfamplus sp. | reverse complement strand
AATGGGCATCCTTCATATCACCTCAAAAGTACGGATTTCCAGAAAAGTCTTTTGGTGAGACAACCCCTTTGCCAGTGGCCTCAGTCAGGATTTTCACCAATCAGGCAGCATTTTCACCAATTTGATTATCTGCAAAGCTATAGTTTGAGCTTTTTTTAAAAAAATCCCTAAAAACGGGAATGAGGTTAAGGAAAGTGTCAACTGGCAACTGAAGGATGCCCTCGACAAGTCAATATTTTAATCTGCGACAGGGGATGTTTTAAAAAGTGGTTTTCAATCTATTATCAGGTCATTATTACTGATAAGTTGATTTTAAAACCGATATCAGGTAAAAATTCTCTTCATGACAGGTTTACTATGCGATGATTCTTTTGCGATGAGCCGTTTTCCTGTTACTGAAACAGTTAGATTGTTTTTTTTGTACACCGGATTCAAGAGCATGTCAATCATTCCAACACGAAAGTTTAAATGACCCAATGCCCACTATTAAAGGTACTCTCCAGCGGATAACATACAAAAATGAAGACAACCATTACACAATTGCCCGCCTGAAAATCCATGACATAAAGGAGCCTGTCACCATTGTTGGTCATCTTGCAGGGGTGGTTGAGGGTGAGATGCTCTCTCTTTGCGGCAGATGGGTTTCACACGCAAAGTATGGCGAGCAGTTCAAGGTAGATACCTTTGAGGTTAACCTGCCCGCTACTGTCGGAGGAATAAAAAAATACCTTGGATCAGGAATGATCAAGGGCATTGGTGAAGTAATAGCAAGAAAAATTGTAGATCATTTCAAGGAGCAATCTCTTGACATAATTGAAAATGAGCCTCACAGGCTATGCGAGATAGATGGAATCGGCAAAGCCAAGATGACCACAATCTCCCGTGCCTGGGATCAACACCACGCTGTCAGAAAGGTGATGCAGTTTCTTCAGGAGCACGGCACCGGAATATCCCATGCATCAGCCATTATCAGCTACTATGGAAAAGATGCTCTCAAAGTCCTTAAATCCAGACCTTATCAAGTATCAAGAGATATTCCGGAAGCGGGCTTTGAAGTGGCTGATGCCATTGCACTCAAAACCGGAACTGACCTGAAAGATCCGGAAAGAATCAAGGCGTCAATCATCTATCTTCTTCTAAAAAACGAGGCTGACGGCCATGTATTCTGTGAAGAGAATGACCTGATACAGCGTTGCATCCGCCTCACAGGTGCAGATTCCCGGAGCGTTGAGCCTGCATTGAGAGATCTTCATGAAAGAAGAGAGATTGTTCTGGAAAAAAGAACAAGATATATAGAAGCGAGTTCAGAGCATCTTGAAAAGAGAGCTGATTACATGGAAAAGAGTACAGGATGCCTTGAAAACAGTACTGAAAATATGAATACCGGAGTTCAGGGCAGTGCAGTTTATACCCGCAAAATGTACCAGGCTGAAACCGGCATTGCCCTTAAAATAAAGGCCATGCTCTCAATAGCCGTTCCTGATTATGGACTGGATGATGATACAATTGCAATTGAGGTGCTAAACCGGCTTGCACTGAAACTGTCCGAAGAGCAGAGCACCATCGTCAGGCAGGTTTTTGGCCACAGGGTGACAGTTATAACAGGCGGCCCGGGCACCGGAAAGACCACCCTTATAAGAGCCGTGTGTGCGGTATTCGGTAAGCTTCACAGAAGGGTGATCCTTGGGGCACCGACAGGCAGGGCAGCCAGAAGGCTCTCCCAGGTCACTGACAAAAAAGCATCCACGCTGCACAGGATGCTTCTGTATGACCCTGATGCGGAAATTTTCGGCAGGAACCAGGATAATCCGCTGGATGCTGATGTAGTGATCGTGGACGAAGCATCCATGGTGGATACACTTCTGATGTACAGCCTTGTAAAAGCTGTGCCTGTCAACGGGGTGCTGATTCTGGTCGGGGATATTTTCCAGCTTCCGTCAGTCGGGCCTGGCAATGTTCTTGCCGACATTATAAGCTCTGGTGTGGTACAGACATTTTCACTTACAAAAATATTCAGACAGGCGGAACAAAGTCCCATTATTATTAACGCTCACTGCATCAGAAACGGCCTTATGCCTGTTCTGGAACAAAAAACAAAAAAGCAGGAGCTGTCTGAATTCTATTTTATTGAAAACAATGAACCGGAAAGAGTGGTAAAAACCA
>JADFYT010000460.1 GCA_015232935.1 Desulfamplus sp. | reverse complement strand
AAAAGAGCGGAATAATTGATGCTGAAAGCATTATTTCGGCTGGTGCAAGGCTTCGGCAGCAAAATATCTTTCCGGTATCCATCAACGAGATCAGAAGCGAGATCTCGACTGACCACGCAAGGCAAACCCTGTCTGGTTCTGCTGCTTTTTCAAAAGGGATATCCGGATTTGCAAGAGACAAGACAGATGTCTCCAGAAAAGTGTCTGATTTATCCACAGGCACGTCAGTTTTATCCAAATGGGCTTTGGGTCTGTCAAGAGGATCTTTTGGTTTTTCCGGAATCAGCCGTTCCGAAGTCTCAGTAATTACAAGGCAGCTTGCAACCCTTCTCTCTGCCGGTTTTCCACTTGTGGCTGCGGTCTCAACCCTTGTGAGCCAGACAGAGTCCAGACAATTCAAGCTGGTACTGTCCAAAATCAAGGAGTCAATTGAAGAGGGAAAAAGTTTTTCCCAGGCACTTTCCCAATACCCGTCTGTTTTTTCAAGTGTGTATATCAATATGATTCATGCCGGAGAGTCATCCGGAACCCTTGAGCTTGTACTTGAACGGCTTGCCGATATAACCGAAAAACAGGAGGATACCCGCAAAAAAATCCAGACATCCCTTGCCTATCCTGTTTTTATGAGCATAACCGGCATTGCTGTGCTTGTATTTTTGATAACCTATATTGTTCCTGGAATCATCAAGATATTTTCCGACATGAATCAACAACTGCCAACCCCTACCCGATTACTTATATCACTGAGCTCTTTTTTTCAATCCTTCTGGTGGATTGTTCTGCTGATTCCCGCTATCTTCTGCATGTTCATTTATATTATCAGAAAAACCCCTAAAGGGCTTCAGCTAACAGATGCTTTTCTGCTGGCTGTTCCCAGGGCAGGCAAGATGGTCAAAAAAAATGCTGTTGCCAGATTCTCAAGAATACTTGGATCTCTTCTTGCCAATGGCGTACCAATGCTTACAGCCCTTGATATCTCAAGAAACACTACCGGAAACAGCGTAATTAAAAACAGGATTACCAGAGCGGCGGAGATTGTGAAACAGGGCGGAGACCTTGGTAATGCACTTGACGGAAGCAGGGAGTTTCCCCCCCTTGCAATACAGATGATCAAGGTTGGCGAAAAAAGCGGAAAACTTGAACAGATGCTTGAAAAGACAGCACAGCTATTTGAAAAAGAGACCGAATCAAGTCTTGCCGCCATGACAGCACTTCTTGAGCCACTTATCATACTTTTCATGGGGGCAGTGGTTGGATTTATTGTCCTGTCAATCTGCCTGCCAATTTTTGAGATGAATCAGCTTGCCCGTTAACAAAAAAAATCGCCTGAATCAAACTGTGCGTGCCCAGAGGGCGTGTTTTTTTACACCGCACAATAGAGTTTTTACACTGAATAACAAGGGAACATATTTACCATGACGCAAAAAAAATTATCGATCAAAAAATCCACTGGCAGAATTTGCCTGACCGGGTTCTACCTATTCTTCATAATGCTGTTTCTACAATCTGATCCTAAAGCAGTGGCTGGATCAGGCAATTCCAGTGTTGTTAACGGTAAGGCCGGCATAATGCTCACCACTGAAAACGGCAGAGTTTTATTCTCTCAAAATGAGAATACCGGATTTATACCTGCATCCATACTCAAGGTTCTTACAAGCCTTTGTGCACGTTATTACCTTGGAGATAATTACCGTTTTAAGACAGAGTTTTTCATTGACAGCAGAGCAGTAAATCATGATTTGCAACTGAATAATGATTTGAAACCTGATAATGATTTGCAGGTTTCTGCCAAGTCAAAAAACTACATTGAAAAAAGAGACCTCAGGATAAAAGGATATGGTGATCCGCTATTTACATCCGAACTGATAGCAAATGCCTGCCATCAGCTCAGTCAGGTTCTTGAATCAATGAACATCTCACAGATCAATAACATAATAGTTGATAACACCTTTTTCGCATCCAGCATTGAAATTGACGGCACTGCAAGTTCAAACAATCCATATGATGCCTTTGTGGGGCCATTGTGTGCCAACTTCAATACAGTTTCATTCAAATACAGCCATGAAAAACAAAAGTACGTAAGTGCGGAACCACAGACACCTCTTCTGCCATTTGTTCTGACAAGAATAAAAAACTGTGGACTAAAAGAGGGAAGGATAATTTTATCTGAACAGGAAA